>NZ_JBGJZU010000002.1:0-15773 GCF_041354475.1 Microcoleus sp. | reverse complement strand
GAGAGCGCTGAAAGGAACATGAATCATACCTCTTTCTTCTCTTCCTCTGTGTCCTCTGCGCTCTCTGTGGTAAATTTAAAAAAATCTTATTCACCAACACTTTATAAAGTATCAACATGAAACGGATATTTTTAGTAGGTGCTCCCAGAAGCGGTACGACACTGCTTCAGAGTTTGTTAGCTGCTCATCCTGAAATTATTTCTTTTCCAGAATCTAAATTTTTTCAGTATTTACTATATAATAAGTTTGTTAAAAAGTTTCCCGCTCGACTCTCAGCTTTTTTTAAGGATGAAATTAATCGTCCTGAGTTTTTGGATAATTTTGATAACAGCCAATCTACGGAACTTAAAGTTAGTTGGTTTGTCGGAGTTTTAGATAGTTTGGCTGTGGAAAAGCAGAAAAGCATTTGGTTGGAAAAAACCCCGGAACACCTATATTTCATTAAAGATATAGAACGATTTTTACCTGATGCTAAGTTTATCTATATCTGGCGCAATCCTATGGATACCATAGCTTCTCTCCATGAAGTTACTAGGATTTCCCCGGAATTGTGGGGCGATGGCTGGGATTTAGACCATTGTATTAAACGTTGGGAAGAAGGGGTTTTAACTAGCTACAGTCATGTTCACCAGTCTAATCATAAACTGGTAAAATATGAAAATTTGTTAGAGGATAAAACTAAATTTATATCGGAGATATGTGATTTTCTTGAGATTGAGTATGATAGTAAAATGCTGGTTAATTATAAAGCAAAAGCAGGTAATTTGAGCTTGAATTTACCTTGGCATCAGGGACTTACAAGAGATATTGAAAGCACTAAAGTTTATAAATATCATAGTTGTTTTAAAAGCCAGGAAATTCAATATATTTTAGATAAAATCAAGGGTGTAAATTCGGAAATTGGTTATCGGGTTAAGGTGGAGGTGACTGAACCTATTTCAGATATTGAGATTCCACAAATATTCGATCGCCTTTACTGCACTGTCCAGCTAGAAGGTGTTAAACTCGGAATTGTTGAATTGCCAGTCTGTGACGGGATGGTGGCTGGCGCGGTTTTGGCAGATGCGATCGCAGCTAAGTTTGCTTGGCAAATTCTCCAACGCTTTTTTCAATATAGAACCTGGGAAAGTATACGTCAATTATCGGAAAGTTCTCTGAGTAAATTGCATCGAAAAATTGAATGGAATGATTTTTTACAGGAGATATGGGATGGTTTTGATGATGATTCTAATCCTCAGTTGACGAGGAATGAATTATCGATTATTAGTCATAATCAAGACTTGATTGTGGTGGAAGTTAGCGAAGAATTGCCCAATATTCAAGTTGATTTTTCGGAAATTGATGTGTTGGTGAAAGTCGGCGGTGTTCCGATTGGGATTGTCACAGTTGCGGTTGAACATAATTTGGTTTCTGCGGAAAAATTGCGATCGGCAATTATTCAATATACCAATTTTGAATTGTGTGTCGCTGCTGTGCGGGAGGCTTTGTTGGGAAAACCGCTAAACGGTAAGATGTCGCTGCGATCGCATTTAGCCTTGTCTGCTCAAAAAATGGCGAATGCCTCCAAGAGCTTGAATGCAGTGGGTTCTGGCGGTATTTACCCAGAGGATGCGGTGATATTTGGCAGGCATCATGGGGCGATCGGAACCAGTGTTAGTCGTCGGGCTACACTACCAGTAGTGGCGCTGCGGGAATTAGCAGAAGCGGCGGAAATTGCGGGGGAAAAGATGATTCAAATCCCGTTAGAAAAAGACTTTCCCAAACAAATAATTTACGCACCGGAAATACTCGATCGAAATCCCAGCGAGGGAGAAGTTTCTAAATCCGTTAAACCTCAATTTTTTAACAATAATAGTGTTACTCAACAACTGCCAATCTTTGCATACCGCCGGATTTCTCCCGACGGTTTCAATGCAGTGACTCCCCAGGGTTTTGCACAACAGTTGCAGAGGCTTAAAAAGCAAGGTTATTATAGTGTGAGTTGGGAAAACTGGCAAAGTGCAAAACTAACTAAAACTGCTTTACCTGGTAAACCTGTCTTGCTGACTTTTGACGGTGGCTATCTCGACTTTTTGGAATATGCTTTCCCTCTGCTACAACAGTTTGACTTTACCGCAACGGTGTTTGTAGTAACAGAGTCCATAGGTAAGACAAATAGTTGGGAAAAAGCAGATTCGCCAGCAGTGCAATTAATGGGATGGCCAGAAATTAGACAACTGCGGGATGCTGGGATAGAGATTGGTTCCATGTCTGCTACTTATCAACCTCTGACTGGTTTGTCACCCACCGAAATTGTGCGGGAAGGGGCAAAATCTCGTGCTATTTTGGAAGGCGGATTGGGGAAATATGTTAAATGTTTTGCTTATCCCTACGGGAGTGTGGATCAAATTGTAGAGCATTTAATAGGAGCTATAGGCTATACTTTTGGTGTAGGTTACGGCTCAAGATTTAGTAGTTTTGCCGATTCTTTATTGTCGCTTCCTCGGATGCAAGTTACCGCAGCTAATTGGGGAAAATTAGGTTGGTAACACAAATTCCTAATCTTAATCGGGGTTTCAACCTCTGAGACGCTGAATAAAACCCTTTATTTTCCTTTTTAAATAACCAGCCAGTCCTCTATAAATTATCTCAAATTTGTAATCAAAGACAATATCCATCACCTCTTCAGTTTTCATGTACTTCAAATAAGAAATTATTTTTTCAGTCAGTACATCATTCACATCATCGATATACTTTCTCACCGCCAATCTTTCTGAAATATGCCATTTTTTATCAAATTTGCGGTGCATTTCTCTTTCATAATCCCGAAAACTTGAAATTTGGCCGTCCAAATATTTTGCAATATATTTAGCTGCTATTTCTGCACCATCCATCCCGTGTCTAATTCCTTCGCCGCCGAGAAAGTTAACGGTAGAAACAGCATCGCCGATCGCAATTATATTATCCTGATAATAAATATCCTTCAAACCCTGACTATATTTAAGCGTGGAACCATGTTTGTCAATAATTTGATAATTTTTCGACTTCAGATACTCATCAATCAGTAAATCTATATATTTTTTCAGCGGTGACAAATGCTTAACTGTTTTGGGATCTAAAAAAACCCTGGCAGTACCAACTTTCAGCCGATTTTGTTCCATGGGAAAAATCCAAGAATAACCTTTGGGCATCCATTTATCGCCCAAAAAAAAGATTAAATCCCCATCGTATTTATTGTAAATTTCTGGTTCTACTTCAATTAGATATTCGATGCCAGTTCCAGATAAAAAATCCGGTTTATCATTTTCTTTTTCATACATAACCGCCCTAGCAAAACCCGTCGCATCAACCAATAGTTTAGTGCTAACTTGGATAAGTTTACCATCGGATAGCTGTTTAAATTCAACGATGGTTTCGCCGTTGGCTTGTGAGCGTTTGATGTAGCGATAACCAAGCCAAACTTCACTTCCATGTTGCTGAACTTCGGTGGCGAGAAATTCTCTAAATTTAGCAAAGTTTAACACAACTCCCAAGCTTTTAGGAGATTCCCAAGTTTGACTGACTTTGCTAGTTTGAATAGTAATTTTTTGCCAAAAACTGCCGATTACCGATTCTGGTAAATCAAATTTTGAGAGGGTTTCTAGAGGCGTAGCGGCGCTGGAAAAGTCATTTTTATTAAAATTATCGTTTTGCTCTACAAGTAAGAGTTTGCGGCCGGATTTGGCGAGTATTCTAGCACAGTGACCGCCTGCGGGGCCTGCTCCTACTATTACTATATCAAAACTTTTTAAAGTCATCTTGCTATTAATTCGCTTCCAATGTCAAAATACCCGCCGAAATATCAACTACCAAGCGCCGATTTTTCAACAACTGGCGGCCAATTAAAAATTCGGGAACTCCCGCACCTACGTGAACGGGAATGTCAAACTCTTGACCCTCAAAACGCACTTTCCCTGCATAAAGATCGAAATTAAATTCTCCTTTAGCTGTCCGCATTTTTTCTTGTTTGACATATGTCCAGTCAAGTCCGTCTAAATCTTGATCGTTCATAGCTAACCAGCCAGAAAAACCTGTATCTAGCAGGGCATCAACAGGTAATTCTAAGCCGTTATCAGCAATCAATGAAATTTCAAAAAATAGCTCATCCTCATCACCAAATGTTCCTTGAATCATATCGTGCCACAAACTCCGGTTTCATTGATCCGAAAGACCTGCAATTTAACTTTCGGGTATTTCTCATGGGCCATATTTGCCACTAGCATATCA
Source organism: Microcoleus sp. (assembly GCF_041354475.1). Lineage (NCBI taxonomy): Bacteria > Bacillati > Cyanobacteriota > Cyanophyceae > Oscillatoriales > Microcoleaceae > Microcoleus > Microcoleus sp. The sequence goes on along the minus strand of NZ_JBGJZU010000002.1, from coordinate 11,528 downwards.
TCTTTGTCGATAAAATATTCCCCGCTGTCGGGTTCAACTGCCATGTACCAGTTATAGTGGGTTTTAATCAATTCTGGTTGTAGGCGATCGAAAATTGGTTTGCAGCGCTGATAAAATGCTTCTCTTTCGGCATACCATTGGGCTATTTCTTCTGAAGAACGTGTACGCTTTGCGTGCAGTCTTTTCCGGGGTACTGTGCGAGTTGGGTTGAGATAAGTCATTGTTGATTCTCCCTTGTCGTGAAATCTTTCTGCAATCATATCATACCACAAACTGTGGCTTTATTTAACTGGTTCCTAGGCTCTGCCTGGGAACGAATGTCTAGAGGCTCTGCCTCGTTTTGAAAGTAGGATAATAGAGGCAGAGCCTCTGGATCTGCGTTACCAGGCAGAGCCTGGTAACGAGTAAAATTAGACGCTAACCGGAGACTGTTTGCGGCTGAATGTTGCTAATATTCGATCGCACATTTGTGACGGATTTAATCCCAAAGTTGCAAAGGATTGTTCTGGCGTGGCATGATCTACCAATGTATCAGGTACACCCAAGCGCATTACTGGTACAACCACATTATTATCTAGCAAAGCTTCGGCTACTGCTGAACCGAATCCTCCCATTAAACAGCCTTCTTCCATTGTGACAACTTTGCCAATTCGCTGTGCCAAAGGCAAGATTAATTCGGTATCCAAAGGCTTGACAAAACGCGCATTAATCACAGTTGCTTCAATGCCATGTTCGCTCAACATCTCGGCAGTTTGCATTGCCGGATAGACCATTGAACCGTAACCTAAGATTAGCACGTCGTCGCCATTGCGGAGGATTTCCGCTTTGCCGATCGCCAATTCTTCCCAACCTTCTTCCATCAAAGGTACGCCGTAACCGTTGCCGCGCGGGTAACGCATGGCGATCGGACCACTTGTATGATTAACTCCCGTGACTACCATCCGCTGCAATTCTGCCTCATCTTTTGGAGCCATAATTGTCAGATTTGGCAAACAGCGCAAGTAAGAAATGTCGTACATTCCTTGGTGAGTTGGGCCATCAGCGCCCACGATTCCGGCTCGATCTAAACAGAAGAAAACAGGCAAGTTTTGGATACAGACATCGTGAACTATTTGGTCATATCCGCGCTGCAAAAAAGTTGAGTAAATTACTACAACCGGGCGGATTCCTTCGCAGGCTAAACCAGCCGACAATGTGACGGCGTGTTGTTCGGCAATGCCGACATCAATGTACTGTTTCGGGAGTTTTTCTTGAAGTTTATCTAGGCAAGTTCCGGTTGCCATTGCAGCGGTAATCCCGACAATTTTCGGATTATCTTGTGCTAGTTTAACCAGGGCGTGAGCAAAGACTTTCGAGTAGGCTGGAGGCTTGGGTTTAGTCGAAGGAATGCCTTTACCAGTAGCTAAATTAAACGGGTTTTGGGCGTGATATCCTACTTGGTCTTTTTCGGCGATCGCATATCCTTTGCCCTTCACCGTCACAACATGAACCAACACCGGCCCTTGGATAGTATGACCATGTTTGAAAGTAGCAATTAACTCTTCCAAATTATGTCCGTCTACCGGGCCCATGTAGGTAAAGCCTAATTCTTCAATTACGGCTCCAACCTTCGACACAGCTAACCGTTTCATCCCTTCTTTGAGGCGTTCCATTTCTGGAGTAAATGTTTCGCCAACAAAGGGAATTTGTTTGAATTGTTCCTCTAAGTTATCTTTGAGAAATTGCACCGGCTGCGAGAGTCGCATCTTGTTCAAATAGCGAGTAATTGCGCCAACATTGGGCGAGATTGACATCTCATTGTCGTTGAGCACTACCATCACATTGGTTTTCGGCATATGGCCTGCGTGGTTAATCGCTTCGAGGGCCATACCGCCAGTCAATGCGCCGTCGCCGATGACTGCTACAGTTTTAAAGTTTTCGCCTTTAAGGTCGCGCGCCATCGCCATTCCTAGGGCTGCGGAAATGCTCGTAGAAGCGTGGCCGGCACCAAAATGGTCAAATTTGCTCTCGCAGCGCTTGAGATAGCCTGCAACGCCGTCTTTTTGGCGCAGGGTGTGAAAATTGTTGTAGCGACCGGTGATTAGTTTGTGTGGATAAGCTTGGTGGCCGACATCCCAGGTAACTTTGTCGCGATCGAGGTCGAGGGTTTGGTAGAGTGCTAAAGTCAGTTCGACTACGCCCAATCCGGGGCCGAGATGACCGCCACTGGCTGCTACAGTTTCTAAATGCTTTTCTCGAATTTGTCGGGCAATTTGTTCGAGTTGATGAATCGATAAGCCGTGTAATTGGTTTGGGTGAGTCAGTTCGCTGAGATGCATATTTTAAAATCTTGCTCCTGTGAATCAGGACGAATCCTTAACAGCTATAGGTTGAGCCTGCAACGCTTGGGACGCGCAGGTTAGAATAGTTTAACGGTTATTTGCAAAAAACAGTGAGGTGTAACAATTTTATTATTTCTGAATTGGTAGTAATTGTAAATAAATTGTTAAAAATTAATACAAATACTGATTAGGTTGCTAGTCGCTGATGGGTAATTATTAGTTGAACGGGGATCATAGGAATTAAAACTCGCAGATACTCTTGAAATATTGTATAACACACTTCGACCCAACGACTGCGTTTATCCTGAGCGTAGTCGAAGGGCTCAGGGCACCGCTCCGCTCAGTGAGCAGAAATGCGATGAAAGACGATCGCACTTATCATCAAATACGATCGCCCTCATCGATCAATTACAACATTGAATCTAATTCGATCGCACTTCCGGCAATTTCTCAGCCCCTGTCATATCAAAAACGATCGCGTGTTTAGTCGCCGGTAACAACCGCCGTAAAATCTGGATATACCCGTCAGCATCACCTCGGCGGTGGAATCGAGCAACCACCAATCGCTGCATATTTGGTAATTGCCACACAATACACCAGGGATGAGTGTTTAATTTTGGCTTCGATGTTGGTATCTTGACACTCCCCAACCTGAAGGTACGGGGATTCTTAAGAAACTACCAAATGGCAATTCTTAAGGGCGCTGTCAAGACGCCTCTACCAACTCCGCTAAGATCAAGACCTAGCATTGTCGCTACTTTTCGGATGATATTGGCCGCGCCATTGCAATCTGCGTTGATGTGCCAGTGTTGCAAACCTGTACGATACAATCCACGTTTAATTCGTCTACCCGACTCTTTCCACCCTTCGGGTTTTGCACCGATTGTAGGCAAAAAATCACGGTCAACAAAAGAACATTTTGATGTATAACTTTCTTCGGTTTCGACAAATCGAAGTCCGTACTGGTCGCAGAGTTGGGATATTCTAGCTTTTAACCTACCAGTGGGGATTTGCACAAATTTTTGATTAGTCTTACTCCCCATATTGACACAATTTTTTTGTCTCTTATTCCAGCCAAAAATAACAGTGCCGATTTGGTTTTCTCGGCAGTGATTAATCACAATTCTTGCAGCTTTATTTACAGCATCACGCATTTGACGATTACGTTTTTCGGTTAGTCGCGCCAACTGATGTGACCAAAAACCGTTAGGCTTTCCATTCATTAATGTTGCCACTCGCTTATTATACCACTGATTTAGAGACTTCAAATGCTTTCCGTCAACGATCAAGCTAGTGTTAGTATTGCTGACACAGGTTAGCCAATTGTCAATACCATGATCGATGCCTAAAACCTTTTCACTGTCGGTATCGGTTTCGACATTTACCGACTTGTAAACAAATTCAGCATAAAAACATCCATGTCTGGGAAGGATTCTCACTTCTCGAATGTCGGCATAATCTAGATTAGAAGGCATTGGGACTTGAAAGTTCTTCAGTCCAAACCAAGCTTTAACTTTTTGTCCGAGAGGAATAGAAATTTGACCATCAATTAACTTTTTGCCAAGCGCCTGTTTAGGATAAGCAATTAAATGAAGCCCGCCAGGAGTACGGTAATTTGGGAATTTGGGCTGGGATTCAAGCTTGCCTTCCCGAAACAATTTTATCAATCCTTTGAAAGATTTTACCGACTCACCGACGGCACCACAAGTCTGTTGAGCAGCTTGAGCGCATAAAGCCCCGTAATGAGGATTACGTTTTAACTCGCTAATTACGTCAAACGGGCGGACATAAATATGAGCCTTAAAGTATATTTGACGAGCGTAATAAACTGCACAATTGTGTAGCTTGTTTGACTCTTGGCAAATATATTCTAGAACCGCTTTCAATTCTTTGTCAGGCTTGATTAAGATCTGCTGACATCCAAACACACAAATCACCTCTGTTGGTGTAATGTGTTGATTATACATTTGAAACTGTCAGAAAATATATTCAAGGGCAAAAGGGTTGGACGCTAAAGCAAGTTGCCGATCGATCTGGAGTCAACTACAACACTGTCAGAAGCTACGTTCAGCGCGATACATTAAATACAGTCGATCTTTCTGCTGTCTACAAAATAGCCCGCGCCTTCGATGTAACAATGGAAGATTTAGTCGAGGTTTTGGAAGATTGAGGGCGCACAAAATACCGTGGGGTGCGTCGCCATCGTAGATATACAAATCAAATCGATAATCTCATAGCGACGCACCCTACCAAACTAAACTAAACTTCAACAAATTCGGAATGATTTAACCACAGAGAACGCAGAGAACACAGAGAGATCAAAGAGAAATGAATAATAAGGTTCGAGAGCTTATATCAAATTCGTCAGAATCCCAACCATTCATATCTCTATTCTCTTCCTCTGCGTTCTCTGCGCCCTCTGCGGTAAAAAAAAATCCTATTTCTTCCTTTGTTTAGTAGCCGTTTCAACCGCCGATTCCCTCTCTAAACCCGCCTTTGACTACGCTCAATTTCCATCAACAACTCATCTCGACTCTTCGCCGGTTCCTTACAAGTCAAACACTCACAAACCAACCCAACAACTCCTTCAGGCAAATCAGTCTCAACCTGAAAAACAGCAGTCGGATAATACTGCGAAATCAACCCAGAAACTAGCTCAGGAGTCGTGCGAACCAAAGTAGAATGTTGATACCAATCTAGAGCAGAAATCAGACTAGGACAAGCTTGGGGAGCATCTTGTATAATACTGCTGAAAGTTTGTAAACCTTGTTGGGCGCGATCGAGATATGCCAAATTTTGAACCAACAGCGCTAAACGAACCAAAGAGGCGATCGCAATTCCATTAGCCGCCGGAGTAGCATTATCAGTATAACTGCGTTCCCGCACCAACAAATCAGCGCTAGCATCCTTAGCCGTATTATAATATCCCCCCAATTCCACACTCCACAAAAATTCATCAAACTCTGCTTGTAACTCAACAGCTTTCTGCAACCATTTGTCACTTTCTGCAACTACCGATAAACTCCCTTGATGCAAATCCAACAATGCTTTCACAAACAAAGCATAATCTTCCGACTGCGCCATCACCGCCGCTTTGCCATCATAATTCAATCGGTGAAACCGCCCATCAATCCACTGATTTTCTAAAATAAAATCAGCACTTGTGACAGCTAATTCCAGATATTCCTGATTCCCAAAAACAGCAGCAGCCCTTGCCAAACCAGAAATCATCAAGCTATTCCAAGCTACAATCATTTTAGTATCTGTTACCGCCGGAATTCTACCAGGCCAACTATTATTTTTAGCTTCCTGATTGTTGCGGGCTGGGGGAAAGGTTTTGACAGTATCGGGATGACCGCCATAACGAACTTGAAATAGTTTCGCCAAAGCCGTTTCTGCCGTTTCGCTCAATTTTACGTCATGGCGGCGCTGCAATACATTTTTTCCTTCAAAATTTCCGGTGCGACTAACAGTAAACTGTTGTTCAATTTCTACTAATTCCTCAGCAGTCAAAACTTGTTCTAATTCCCTGTAAGTCCAAACATAAAATACTCCTTCTTCTGGTTCTGCCCCCCCCGTTTCCCCCCCTTGGTAAGGCTGGGTTAAATTTTCTGCCCCCCCTTGGTAAGGCTGGGTTAAATTTTCTGCCCCTGCTTGGTAAGGCTGGGTTAAATTTTCTGCCCCTGCTTGGTAAGGCTGGGTTAAATTTTCTGCCCCCCCTTGGTAAGGGGGGGTTGGGGGGGTAAAACTGTCAGCATCTTGTGCAGCATAAAAATAGCCTGTAGGTGCGGTCATTTCCCGTTTTAACCATTCTACGGTCCCGGCGATCGCAGTTTGAAACGCCGGTTCTTGAATTCCTGCACTCCACAAATTTGCTAAATACTCAACAATTTGACCGTTGTCATAGAGCATTTTTTCAAAGTGTGGTACTGTCCAGGTGTTATCGACTGTGTAACGGTGAAATCCGCCAGCCACATGGTCGTAAATACCTCCCAATGCTAGGTCTAACCCGCGCTGAGTACAGGCTTGTTTGTTATCGTATTCAGCAGATTCCCAGTTAAATCGCGTTCCGCGTAGTGCTAAATCAGCATAGGGCATCATCGGAAAACATGGAGCTCGATTACCTGTGGCAATAACTGCGGTGTTAGTTATTAAGCCTTTTTGAAATATTTCGTTACTTAATTTTGTGGTTACTCCTGACAGCATCGCTGACTGTTCGAGGTTGCCTAAAATTTCTGATTTAAAGGCTTGTAATTTACTTTTTTCTAGGTCATAAAAACGGCGAATTGCTTGTAATACTTCTAAAAATCCCGGTCGTCCATAGCGCGGTTCCACGGGGAAATAAGTGCCACCATAGAAGGGAATTCGCTCGTCTGGCGTGAGAAAAATGTTGAGTGGCCAACCACCTTGACCGGTCATCATTTGCAGTGCTTGCATATAAATGCTGTCGATGTCCGGGCGTTCTTCGCGATCGACTTTTACAGGAATAAAATGCGAATTCATGTATTGGGCGATCGCGTTATTAGAGAATGCTTCCCCTTCCATCACCGTACACCAGTGGCAGCTAGAGTAGCCAATGGACAGGAAAATTGGTTTATTTTGGCTGTGGGCGGTATCTAAGGCTTCGTCGCACCAGGGCCACCAGTCGATCGGATTTTCGGCGTGTTTCCGCAGGTAAAGGCTTTGGGATTGGGCAAGACGGTTGACCATAATCTAATCTACTTTAACTCGTACTGAGTTAGCTTGTCAGTTCTCTAGCAGTTTAGCGCGAGATGTTTTAGTTGAGTTGTCGGGGATCGCCATGTTTTAATATTATGGCTGATTATCCAATTTTAATTTAAAATGAGTTTATCATCTCGGAGAACCTTCAATCAACGGCTGCTACAATTTTTGCTGAGTGCCGTGGTTCCTCCTCATGTTCTCAAACAGTGCCAAGCTGAATCCTCAAATCAAGCCTCGTTTGAAACTAAACTTAACAATTTATTAGCAAAAATAGACCCGGAAATAGAATTATTAGTTCCAACTTTTTTAGGGAACGACCAACGCAGGTTTTATGGTAGAGGTGTTCCGAAAGGTTTGAAGTTAATCGACAAGTTTCAACTGGGAAGTGGGCAGACTTTTCTCGGAAGGCGATCGCAAATTTGGAGCGGTGCCGGTTGGACTGGACAGCCCACAATCACCAAAGACAGAGGAAAAACTTATTTAATTATAGGTAGTTTTGACCATAATTTGAGAAAAATAGACCTCAGTAATAACAAGGAAGTTTGGCGTTATGAATTTGATGATGTAATTAAAGGGTCATCTACTATTTATATCGATGAAAAAGCGAGTCCTGAAAACAAAATTGTGATTTTGCAAGGTAGCCGCAGCGGTGGTGGTGGCAAAAGTGTTGTACCTAGTTTTCGGGCAATCTCTTTTAGAACTGGCAAGGAACTTTGGAAATTGAATATCAGGAGAACTCCCAGCTACAGTCAGGATAATGATAGTAGTGCTTTGTATCTGGGCGATGGGGTGTTGTTCAATGCGGGCGAAAATGCGATCGGCTATTTTCTGGACAGTTCGACAAGTAAGGCGAAAAATACACAAGGAATTAAGCAGCCAAATATCTTGTCAGAAGTACAACTTTATGCAGCAGCAGATATCGGCAAGCACGGCGGAAATTTGGTAGCAGAATCATCGCCATCTAGGCTTAAAGACCGAATATTTATCGCTGCTGGCTCTGGTCATATTTATGGCATTAATGTTAAAAATAAAAAGATAGTATGGGATTTTTATACTGGTTCTGATTTGGATGGGAGCGTCGTCATTTCTAAATCTGGCAAACTGTTTTGTGCTATTGAAAAACAATACATTCAAGGCAACGGCGGAGTTATGAAGCTTAATCCCAATCAGGAACCGAATGCCAGTGTAGAATGGTTTTTGCCTACGGGAAATCGCCGACTTTCAGGCTGGGAAGGTGGCATAATCGGCTCGGTGGCGTTGAATGATGAGTATAATCCAGACTGGTTTCCGGCTATTTTTGCGACAAATGCGATCGATGGTAATTTGTACATCGGTTCTCAAGGTATGACTACTGGTAAAAAGAATTTTGTACCTTGGCGAAATCAGTCTTATGATACTCCTGTTATCGTGTTTAAAAAAGATATTGGTGCTTCGATTTCAACTCCGATATTTACCGATGGCAATAAGTTGATATCTGCGGGATATAATGGTGTTTATTTGTTTACTTTGAAGTGGGGACGAGCGAAGTCTGGAGATAAGAATGCTTTGAAAAATGCTAAAGGTGAGTTTTACCGTTTGCAGGTAAAGGAATCAGGGAGATTTAAACCAGGTTTATCCTTTGAGGCGACGCCTGTAGTTTGGGATGGAATTGTGAGGATTTGCGCCAGGGATGGCTGGATGTATACTTTGGGTTAAGATTGATATTTTGTCTGTGTGGGCAACAGGCATCCGGTGCATCTCAATTTTGCAAATATATTCGTAGGGGCGAAGCATGACCGCAGACAATTTATTAGTTATAACCAGAGATTTACAGCCGTCAGGCTTCGCCCTTACAAAATCGGGATGCTCCCCAGGCATCTTGCCTGTTGCGAAAAGGGTGTTGAAATCCGCCACCTATTCCTACCTGTGATTTAACTGCGGTTATAGGTATGATAGAAATAACGTCGGAAATTATAGGAAAGTCGTTATGGCAACTAATGACAGTCAAATAAGTCAAGTTTACGGTTCAGAGGATGCTCAAGCTATTCTGCAAATTGCGATCGCCCAAAAACAGGAAAACGGAGAACTTTCGCGAGTGCAGTTGTTCGAGATTGCAGCGGAATTGGGCATTTCCGAACAGGATATTGTGGCGGCGGAACAGCAATGGCTAGCCCATAGAGGGGAGTCTACAGAAAAAATAGCTTTTAATGCTTATCGCCGTCGCCAATTACAGAAAAATGTAACGAAGTACGGTATCATCAATACTTTTTTAGTTTTGCTAAATCTAGCAGGAAACCACGAGCTTTCTTGGTCACTTTTTATTCTACTAACTTGGGGTTTGGGATTGTCTCTGAATGCTTGGAATGTGTATCAAAGTGAAGGGGATGATTATGAACAGGCATTTGGGCGGTGGCGGTTGAAAAAACAAGTAGGAGAGTCTCTTGGTACTGCGGCGGATAAGTTTTTGAAGTGGTTGCAGTCGTGAAAAGTTCATTTTTCATCGCGAAAATATTCGGTTTTTACATACTGAAGTATTGCATCTGTAAATGTTGATCAAGCTTTCTCATGACGATCCAATTGTTCTCTATCGCGGTACACATCCTTACGAATTGTGTGACGGCAGACACAGAGTTTATCTGGCTAATCAACGAGGAATTAAATTAGTTCCGGCTGCTTTCAACTAAATCTAATCAGAAAAGTAAAATTTACTTATTAGCAAAAGAGCGATCGCCCTTTTTCTTCCCAAAGTGCGATCGCTCTTGATTTCTGATGGCTTCAACTAAATGGAGCGTGCTATAATTAGTCATAGCTTCCAGTACGTCAGATATAGGAGTTTCCAGGATGGATGCAAGTCAGATGCGTTTAGATGTTAGCAGCATCTCCAACCACAGGATTAATTAAAAGCGATCGCAAACCTTGACGAGTTTCCGAATTCAAATACTTGCGCTGCAAAATCTGCCATTTTTGCCAAGCTGCGTAGCGATTTTCTGATAAAATCCCAGCAAATATCGGCAACTCTGTTTGCAGTTCGCTATCCACAAAATCTGTCAGAAAATCGCCTAAAACTTCAGTATCTTGAATATCGCCCAAACATTCTTGAATAGCTTTCACATCCTCTACATAAGCTTCATAAGTCTCGCCGTAAAATTCTCCAAACAGATTCATCAAATAGCGAACTCGCTTAGCTTGCTTCCGCAAATCGTGCAGAATAGTTCCCTCTGCTGCCAACTTTTCCTCGACAGCCTCAGCATTCAAATCATCACAAACTTTAACTTTTCCATCCAGATATTCCGTGCCCAACAGCCAAGCTGGATGCAGGAAAAATTCACTAACTTGAGGTAAGAGTAAATCTGGCAAAACCTCAGCAATTGGCAAATTCGATATCGCCTGAAACTGCGGTTTTTCCAACCAATTTTCGATCGCCTTTTTCAGCAATTGATAACTTTTGTGTCCTAAAACCGCCCTCACCCCTTTCAAGGCGCGCCGTCGCTGCTTGAGTAAATTCAACAAAACTCGATCCAAAACTTCCTGTTCTTCAGCCGACAAATTCGGGTAATATCGGTTTTGGAGACTGTCGAGCATCACATCCAAATCTCTGAGGGTTCCCAGTATCCGTCCCACTTTACCAATTTTGTGCTCTTTGGCCTCTTTTGGCCAATCTAAAACTGGAGCAAAACCAGTCACAGCCGATCGCAAACGACGCATTCCGACTCGCATTTGGTGAAGTTCTTCGGCATCTTTGTCTTTGATAACTTCAGCTTCGTGGGCTATACTTTTGTGGAAATATTTCTCGATCGCCCCAGCAGCCGCCTCTCCGAGAGTCTTAACTTGAGTTTTAACTTTAGCTGTTTTTTTTACGTTCATGGTAGATGTAGATTCCAGAGTGTCGATCGGCTTTAATTGAGATTTCAAAGCTTTTCTAATAAAGGGTTTACATCGTAGCACACAACCAAAATTTATGACTCCGCACCCACATAAATCTTAATATAAAACCCTTGACAATTTCTCACTAAAATGCAGTGGGGGCGATCGCCCTTTGGTGTTAACAACCAGATCGATCGGGCGATCGGGATTATTCGTCAATCCCGAAGTCCGCCAGGGGTTTAAACCCCTGTCTCATAGCGAAAGTCCTCTCAAAGAGGACTCAAGAGGTGATTTAGTCCTCTTTGAGAGGACTTCGGCTCTCTCGGCGGGGAATTGATTCCCCGCCGGATTGTAGTCCAAGGGCGTGATTCGCGATCGCCCTTAAATCCCGAAAACACCCGTTGTTCCGTAGTTTCATCAGTGTTTGCAGAACTTTATCAAAAAAAATTTGAGATTTCTGGATAAAACCACTGAGTTCACCCCAATAGATAAATAGGAACAACAAAAGGCTGTGGGGGCGATCGGGATTATTCGTCAATCCCGCAGTCCGCCAGGGGTTTAAACCCCCGTCTCATAGCCAAAGTCGTCGGTCGCCGACTGCGGAATTTATCAGTCCTCTTCCAGAGGACTTCCGCTATGAGG
>NZ_JBGJZU010000135.1:0-3958 GCF_041354475.1 Microcoleus sp. | reverse complement strand
GTTGTCAGTTGTCAGTTGTCAGTTGTCAGTTGTCAGTTGTCAGTTGTCAGTTGTCAGTTGTCAGTTGTCAGTTGTCAGTTGTCAGTTGTCAGTTGTCAACAATCATATCAGTCCTCAGCCGATCGACTACTCTATTTAACTCCATCGCGTGAGAGGCCTTAAATAAAAGGCGATCGCCTGTTTCTACAAACTCCATTAAATGCCTTGCTAGCACATCGTGAGCATTTTCCGCCGAAATATCTTCTATTTCCACCAAAGGCAAACCAGCAGCACCACTCGCCATCGCCGCAGCTTCTTCAAAATCAGCAAACACAAACAAAGCATCGACATTTAAGTTTCGGGCTGCTGTTCCCACTTGTCTGTGAAATTCTAGGGATTTATCGCCCAATTCTTTCATGGTTCCCAACACCGCAATCCGCCGTTTTCCTGGAGTATCCGCCAACAGTCTCAAGGCCGCCAACATTGACTCCAAACCAGCATTATAAGTCTCATCCAAAATCACAATATCCTTCGGTAATTCGTACTTACGCGCTCTCCCATCGGGTAATTGTACAGACAAACCTTGCTGGAAAACTTGCCAATCAATATCTAACACCTTGGCTACTGCCAAAGCTGCTAGATAATTCACAGCATTGTGTCTTCCTGGTAGAGGTAGTGGCAATTCTCTATCTTGAATCCGCATTGAATTATTGTCGATGAATGTGCCATGTAAATCTCCACCTTCTAAGCCGTAAGTTAAAGTTTTTCCTGACCAAACTTTGGCTGCTGCTGTGATTAATTTCTCACTATCATGATTGAGAATAGCAATACTGGCGGCTGGCATTTCTGCTAATAATTCGCACTTAGCGGTCGCGATCGCCTCCGATGACCCCAATCGCCCAATATGTGCCGTTCCCACATTTGTAATTACTGCTATCGTGGGGCGGGCAATTTGCGCTAAAAGCGCAATTTCACCAAGTCCCCGCATTCCCATCTCAATGACGGCATAATTGTGTTTTGGCGACAGCTCTAACAGGGTCTTTGGTACTCCAATTTCATTGTTATAGTTCAATTGAGTTTTGAGTACATTCCCTTGGGTTGACAAAACTGCTGCAATCAATTCTTTAGTAGTGGTTTTACCTACGGAACCAGTTACCGCAATTACCGGTATACTGAATTGGTCGCGCCACCAACGGGCGATCGCCTGATAAGCTGTTAAAGTATTGTCAACTCGCAATAGGGGAAAGTTAGGAACTTTTCCTTGCCAATCGCGATCGACAACCGCCACGATTGCCCCCAAATCCCTGGCTTTTTCCACAAATTGATGCCCGTCAAAATTTTCTCCCCGCAGTGCCAAAAATACCTCTCCCCCCTGAATAGTCCGCGTGTCTGTGGTAATACCAGTGCCTAATGTTGTCAACACCGCCTCAGAGGCAACAGGCAAAGCTACGGTTAAAATTTCAGCAAGTTGGGAAATAGTGACGCGACAAACCATATTACTAGCACTCACACTTTAAATACTCAATTTCAGCACTCGCCGCCGATCGCCAGACCTCAAAATTAACTATTTGGGGGCTGTCGATCGGGATTTGCTTTAACAATCGTAATACTAAATCGCCCTCAGACTCACAAATCTCTAACTGGGGGTTTACATTTGCGAGTAATTTTTTACCTAAAATAATGGTGATTGAGGCCTTGCGAGGCGCTAAGAATTTGTGTCATGCTATTGTTAGTAAATAGTTTAATTAGACAAAAAAGAGCGATCGGCCCACGATGCTGACCGCTGCTGCCCCAAAGCTTTGGGAATCGAGCAAATCCATTAATTCAATTCAGGTGCTTCTTCAGCTAATTTATCGAGCCAATGGCGCTGCAACATCTTGCCCAATTTCGGAGGGTAAAAAGAGTGAATAATACCTGGAAAGACAGTTACAGCCGATCTAGCTACGAAGCTGAACAGCTACTTTATCAGCACTGGCTGAATCTGGTACAAGTAGAACAACCAGCGGAAATTATCCATCGTTTTCGCACTTTATTTATCAATTGTGAGAACTATCCCGATCGGGCGATCGTCGAGGCTTTGGAAAAAATCGCCACCTCAAAAGATGCAGAACCAGAATTCAAGTACATCCTCAACCGCTGCTGTCACATCGCCATCAACCGCTGGCAAACCTACCCCAACAAGCAAGTGGCCATCCCGGAATTGATCGCTGTATTTGAAGGGGTTCCCAAGGTCATATTTGGATACAATCGATCGCGGGCGATCGGTCATATCGCCAAATTAGTCAATCAATTTACCACCAGCGAACAGTACCTCGCCCTCAAACGCTTATCCAAAGTCATCCTTCACGGCTCAGAAGAGGGTAACAACAGCAAAACCCCCACTAACCTAGCCCTGGGAAGCTTAATTCCTCGCTACCCATACCTTTACACCCACTGCCTCCTCAGCGACGACAGCAACTACGAACAACAAAGAATCATTAAAAAAATCCAAGCCCGAAAGCAACAGCAATTTGAAATCAACCTCTCCCAATACGTCGCTCACCAAGTGAGAAAAATGCAAATAGCTCGCCGGGGAACCTCGGTTTCCTTTGGCAGGCTTATACAAAATATAAACAACCCCACGCTTTTGAGCGACACTGAACTGTTGTTCGCTGTCAAGCAATTTGTCGGCAAAGTAGAAGGAGGCAATACTTACAGACACCTAGCGAACAGTTTTCTTGCCCACACTAGCCAAAGTCAGTCCTACGGTTCTTTTAAAGATGATTTATACGAATACTTGATTTCTGGTGTCACCAACCACCGCTACGGTCAAGGTCAATTTAAGGAAAAATTGTATAAGCAATTACAAAGTACCTTTACCCACAGCGACTCTCAGAAGTTAAACGAATGTTTAATGATGAGAACTTGCAGCCAGTTATTGAATTTTTTAGTAGTAGAGAGTCAGAAACGACCCAACCACTTTGTCTTCATTGACCTCATCTCCAATCTCGGCCCCACGGAGACTACAGGTTTGCTGCTGAAAATTGTACTAATTTGCGGCAAAGTCAAACCCTACCTAGAAAAGCGTTTGGCAATTTTGTTCGGTCACTACGAGTTTTCTGCCAGAACAGGTGTGATGTGGTTAGTGAAAGCCCTAGAAAACCTGAATTTAGCTTTGAGTACCAACTTTGGCAAGGTAGACCTATCTTTCCTGCCGTAAATAGGCTCGGCGCCACTAACTCTTGAAACCTACTCATCAGAGACTATTCTGTGTTAAAATACCAAGTGTGAATTAGATTCGGTTGTAGGCTTTGTTCATTGCTACAGAATTGTCTAAAAACTTGCCCTTCTGTATCGGCAGGGAACTCTCCGAAACTGAAATCTTTGCACTGTCTAAATTTTGGAGTTATTTCCCATGTCGATATACGTCGGTAACTTATCCTACCAAGTTACCTCAGAAGACATCACCTCCGTCTTCGCCGAATACGGAACCGTTAAGCGAGTACATCTACCTACCGACAGAGAAACAGGTCGCCCTCGCGGCTTCGGTTTTGTAGAAATGTCAAACGATGCAGAAGAAGATGCAGCCATTGCTGCTCTCGATGGAGCAGAGTGGATGGGTCGCGACCTGAAAGTTAATAAAGCCAAACCCCGCGAAGATGAAGGTAATCGCTCCGGCGGCAACCGGGGCGGGGGTGGTCCAGGAAAATTTGCTCGCGGTGGAGGAGGAGGGGGAGGACGTTATTAATTTCCTCGGAGGCAGATTTGATATTGGAGATTTCCGATGAAGGGCACCTAGCTCCGAACCGCCTTCTGTTCAAATCTCCTGCTTTACGCTAAATAAACGCTAAAGCCAAGGGTCAAGCCCTTGGCTTTTAGCTAGACAGACGGGAATCCCCACACTATACCGCCTCGGTTAGTGTGGGATGAAAGGCGTGTGAGGTGAGGATTCCATCTGTTCACAATCTCAAAGCATAGCTTTGAGGAGTGGGCGGATGGA
>NZ_JBGJZU010000134.1:0-4164 GCF_041354475.1 Microcoleus sp. | reverse complement strand
TGGCTAATCCTGAATTCACGCCTGTAGAGTAGAAGGAGCCGACTCCCTACGTAGAAGCAGGAAGTAAGTTTTAAGTGTCCGAGATGTCATTCTTGTCCGCTTTATGTCAATCTTATGTAGCAGATAACACCACGACCAAATTACCCCAGCTAGGAATACTGCTAAGGAGCCTAACATCACTCCTTGCCACTGCGTATAAGCTGCTAAAACAATGATATGATGAAGAGTAAAAAACATAGCACTCAGAAATATAGCTCCGGTTCCAGGTATGAGAATCTCACACTTTTTGTAGACAAACCAGCGCCAAATAAATTCTTCAATCAATGAGTTGATTAGTACAAAATAGCCTTGGACTATTAAAAACAATATAGGATTGACAGGCCCCATTTGTTGCACCTTGGTTTTGGCATCAGCCACATCGATCCACTGTTGACCGAACAGCCAGTAAGTACCCATAATTATCCCGAACATTAATAGTCCCAAAACTATGCCTACTAACAATTCTTGATATTTTGGTCTGGATAAATGCAGTTGGTAGCGATCGCGCAAAACAGACCAGGCTATTGGTAAAAATAGTAGCCAAAGTCCGCCCAATACTGAAACTATAGTGCCGACTATTCCGGGAGCAATAAATAAGGACATTGCTACACCAATGCTAGCAGCAGGAACTACCAGAATCAGAGCTAATTTTGCATTTTGGCGATCGCTATGTTCGACCATGATATTGACTCCCGTAAAAATTCTATAATTATTAGGCGTTATAGATGCTTATTCTACCGATTTGGGAGCGACCAAATAGCCTGTTACCACATGATGAAACAGGCTTTATTGCCTGTTCTCATATTGTGAAACAGGTCGGAAAGTAGGTTCTATAATAATGAGGGATCTTTCAATGCACCGCCAGCAAGGGCAGTTAAAATCGCTACACCAAAGGCCAGCCGATACCAGACAAAAATCCAGGTATTCTGAGTTTGCAGAAATTTCATCAACCAGGCGATGGAAATATAGGAAAATATAAAGGCTGAAATTGTTCCCACTATCAAAGCGACAACAGCACCTTCACCTACCCCTTCACCCAAAGCACTTTTCAACTCAACTAAACCAGCCAGAGTAATTGCCGGAATTCCTAACAAGAAAGAAAACCTTGCCGCCGCCGCTCTTTCTAATCCTATGAACAATCCTGCTGTGAGGGTAGAACCCGATCGCGAAACACCCGGAATTATTGCCATTGCTTGAGCTAATCCCATGATGATACCATCTTTGACTTCTAATTTTTCGTAATCCCGTTGACGCTTGCCTGTTTTTTCAGCTATTGCTAATAGTGAGGACATGACGATGGAAGCAATGGCGATCGCCCCCAAACTCCGCAGTGGCGACTTGTCAAAATCTTTAACAAATATCTTGATTAACAGTCCAAAAAAGATAATCGGTATAGTACCCAAACCAATTCCCAGGGCCATCCGAAACTCTTGGGAATCATAGTCAGAGCGTCTAATAGCTTTAAATGCACCAATAGTTATAGTTGTCAAGTCTTTCCAAAAATACAATAGCACTGCCACAATGCTGCCCAATTGAATTACACCAACATAAGCAACACCGGGATCGCGGCCCCAAAGAGCCACTGGAACTACCTTCAAATGAGCGCTGCTGCTGATGGGCAAAAATTCGGTTAATCCTTGGACAATTCCTAAAACAATCGCCTCAAACACACTAATTGGATCTGGTCCAGCCACATTAGCAGCCGGGGTTTGAGCGAGAATTACGTCAAGTAAAGCAATCATTTGTTGTCAATTCCTAATTGTCAGTTCCTATGTCAACTACCCAGCATCAACCTTCCAACATCTAAAGATTGTCGGTTTTGGTCAGGGGTGGATGTCTTCACTCACGCGCATTCCTCCCGACGCTCACCTCGATCAGTAGAGGGCGAGACTCCTGCTGTCTTGTTGAGCTGAATCTTAGTGCCGATCGCTACGCAACTAAAAACATCTTAAAATAGGTAGTCAAAAACCAATTTAACCTACTGACCAGCATTTGCCGACATTTGCTGATAAAATTAATCGTGTTTTGCACACTTTTTCGCCACCTTACAGCAACTGCCAACAAACTATGATATTTTCCAACTACCAAAATTTAATTGCTACTATTGCTTCTGGCAAAGGCTGGCGGCGGCGAATCTTATCTGCTAGTGTTTTAACTTTGGCGATCGCCCTTAGCTTCATCCTGTTTATCAGCCCAGCACCAGCCTACGCAACTCTCACAGACGATCGCTTCGACGGTACAATTTTTGCCCTCTATGGCGGCAACGGTTCCCTAGTCCCTCCCAAAGTCACGATCAAAGATTCCTTCAAACGCAAAAAACCAGTATTACTGGTATTTTACACTGATGATAGTAGCGACTGCAAGCAATACGCTATAGTTGTCTCAAACCTCCAGGAGTTTTACGGTAGAGAAGCCGATTTTATACCTGTATCAATCGATTCTCTGCCTGCCAAATCAGCACCAGAATTAACCAATCCGAGCCATTATTACGAAGGCTTTGTACCTCAAACAGTGATTCTCGACCAATCGGGAAAAATTGTTTTTAATGCGAAAGGACAAGTACCTTTTGAAGAGGTAGATGATGCCTTTAGAAAAGTATTTAATTTGCTGCCTAGAGACAAATCGATCCCGTTAAAACGCCGGATTGTAAACGAACTAAATACTGAGCTATCGAAGTAGTTATTGGTTATTTTAACCCATAACCAATAACCCATAACCCATAACCCTTGCATCCCTCAAGCTATCAAGGCAAAATAGATGTGAACTGTTTAACCTCAAATCATGACCAGAACCTTAATTCCCGTGATTCTCGCCGGCGGTAAAGGCGAACGTTTTTGGCCGCTAAGTCGCAAGCAGCGCCCCAAGCAGTTTTTGAGTCTCGATGGTAGCGGTAAGAGTTTGCTGCAAGCTACTGCTGAAAGATTATTAACATTAGGTAACGGCTGGGAAGATTTGTGGGTAGTAACGTCAGAAATGTTGGCTGAGGGTGTGCGAGAACAGTTGCCGCTGCTACCTCCTGAGAATTTGCTGGCGGAACCGGAGGGGAGGGATACTGCGCCAGCCGTGGCTTGGACGGCTATAGAAACGGCTAAGCGTTACAGTGAGGATGCGGTTGTCGGGTTTTTCCCCGCGGATCACTGGATTGGGGAACCGGAGGAGTTTGAGAAGACTTTGGCCGCGGCGGCGGATTTGGCGAAAAATCAGGATGCGATCGCCACTTTGGGAGTCAAACCGAGTTATGCTTCCACTGGCTACGGCTACATCGAACAAGGGGAGGAAATCGGCAGTTTTGGGGGTTTTCGGGCCTATCGCGTCGCCCGGTTTACCGAAAAGCCCGATCGCGCCACCGCTGAGGAATTTGTAGCCAGTGGCAAATTTAGTTGGAATGGCGGAATTTTTGTGTTTCGAGTTGGCACTGTCTTGACAGAATTGCGCAATTATGTACCAGAAATGATGGCTGCTTTGGAGGCAAAAGGGGCCCAGGCTTACTCAGAATTGCCGAAAATTAGCATTGATTATGCGCTGATGGAAAAGACGCAAAAAGCCTGTGTTTTGCCTGTAGGCTTTAGTTGGGACGATTTGGGAGATTGGAATGCGATCGCCCGTTTGCTACAAGGAGACAAGCCGAATGTCGAATTAGCAAAACACATCGGAATT
Organism: Microcoleus sp.; assembly: GCF_041354475.1. Classification (NCBI taxonomy): domain Bacteria; kingdom Bacillati; phylum Cyanobacteriota; class Cyanophyceae; order Oscillatoriales; family Microcoleaceae; genus Microcoleus; species Microcoleus sp. Next base: position 468 of record NZ_JBGJZU010000134.1, on the reverse strand, counting down.
GATACGAAGGGCGCGATTTTTTACGCAGCGGATGAGAATGAAGTCATTGTCACCATTGGTTTAGAAGATGTGGTAGTTGTCAGAGATGGCAATGTGACTTTGATTGTGAAAAAAGATAGAACCCAGGAGATTAAACAGGTAATCAAAGTATTGGGAGAAGATGAGAAATTGCAAGATTTATTGTAAGTAACTGAGGACACGGCAATGCCGTGTCTCTATCCCAAAACGATCGCGAATTATATCGTTTCCCGTTGCATCGGAATGGTTTAACCACAGAGAACGCAGAGAACACAGAGGGAGATGGGGGACTGGACAAAGATGGTTGGGTTATAGCTTATTGACTCGAATATTGCAGTCGGTGAAAACCATTTCATTCCGATAACACAGAAGCATTGAGGTGTAAGCAGGTTTTTGTGAAACGACGACTGCCCCAGTTTTTTCTCCTATGTAGCTCAGCGTCGTAAAAAA
>NZ_JBGJZU010000001.1:11373-171496 GCF_041354475.1 Microcoleus sp. | reverse complement strand
GTTTTTGCCCTAGTTGTTGACACCAATGGGCACCCACCAAAAAGGGGGGGACAAGAAGTTGCTCTTGCGTCCCCCTTCTTAAGGGGGATTTAGGGGGATCTCCGGGGAATTAACAGTGTTAACTGAACCGTATTGTTCGATCGCGGTGAAAAGGGGGGGACAAGAGTCGGCTCTTGCGTCCCCCTTAAGAAGGGGGATTTAGGGGGATCTAGGCTCCGCGACAAACGAGAGATATAAAGGTTTTTGCCCTAGTTGTTGACACCAATGGGCACCCACCAAAAAGGGGGGGACAAGAAGTTGCTCTTGCGTCCCCCTTCTTAAGGGGGATTTAGGGGGATCTCCGGGGAATTAACAGTGTTAACTGAATCGTATTGTTCGATCGCGGTGCAAGATGTATCAACAAAAATTCAGCGGTGGTAGCATTCCCCAACAGGGCGCTATCTCAGATAAATCTGGATAGATAGGGGTCGGCATTTCTTGATTTCCCGCTTCCTGCAATTGGTTAATTTTTTCAATTATCAGCGGGGGCAAATCAAGAGTAATGGGACAGCTTCGATATCCTTCTTTGATGTCTTGAATCCACTTATTTATCATTTGATTCAGGTGATTATTGTTGATTAGACATTGACTTTGGTTTTGCAAGCTGGTTCGCATACTTTGTTTGATTTCTGAGGTGAATATTTTGTCTGGGTTGTTTTCCTGGTGCAGATTGAGGCTGAGACTATATTGATACTCCTCGTTAGGGTTTGGGCAGTCTTTAACTTTCAGAGCAAGGGTGTATTTGATCATGTTTTTATTTCATTGAGTTACCTACAAATATCTTGCAAACTGCGCGGGTTCCCAGAAACCGGGTTTTTTACGAAAATACTTCATTGCTACCCACAAATTAAGTAAAAACCCGGTTTCTTTGGTCGGAGTCGGTAAATCTTGAATGAATATCCGAAATTTAGTCCGATCGCCTTTTTTACAATTCATGGCAACTTCTCCATAGCAGTTTTTACTTCAATCATCACCTCTCCGATTTTTCTCCTGTCGCCGTTGGCTAGTTCGTGCCTTAAAACTTTCATGCCTTTTAGTGTTTGCATTTCCTCATCAAACTGCATAATGATTTTTCCTGATTCCAGGTAGATTTTGGCTACAACAGGCGGATAACCTAGGTCTTTTCGCAAGTAGATGTGAGCATCTTCAGAACTGCCAAAAATTACAGGTGTTGTACCTAAATTGATGCAGGGCTGTTCTGTGGCTGTCCAATGGACGATTAGCCACGCTCTTCGGCTCAAATCTTCAATTAGGCCGATCGCCAAACCAATGAAAAAACCGACGATCGCAGCACCTACCAGTCGCCCTACCAAATCTCCAGAAGTGGCAGAAACTAATAGGAAACCGATCGCCCCAGCAGCACCACCAATACCTCCAGCTTGTAGGGCGCGACGAATTTCGAGATTGGGGACAAAGAAGGACATTCCGCCGCCGAGGAAGGTGCCGAGGATAGTCCAGCCAATGACTCTGCCACCAAGGGCAAGAATCGGGATGCTAGCGACGGGTAAAAATAAGAGTTGCCCGATCGCCCCTGCTGCAACTCCGGCGGCGAGGCTACCCCCAGTACCCATAGTTCCTTCGCTGGGTGTGAGGAGGCGGCGGCGCAGGTAATGGTTTTGACCGGCAATCAGAGCTAAAGATGTGCCGATCGCTAACAGGGCAGTCCATCCGCCAATTCGCAGCACGGAGTAGAGCAAGCTGTAATCGCCTGTGGGCCCCGATTCCACGAGTTGGTTGCTGTAAATGGCTTGTTCTGCTTGGCGAAATGCTCGATCGAAGTTGCCGGAATTGGCATAGAAAACAAGGGAGCGATCGCCTGTCAGGTTGGTCAAAAAGTTGGTGTTGGCATCGCCGGTAGCCACAGCAACCAGGTTGATTCCTTGAGCTTTGGCTGATTTTCCTGCGGTGAGGGTATTGGCTTCTTCTTGTCGCCGGTTAGCTCCCGTATAGCCCGGTTGTCCGTCAGTAAATAGTAGGATGTGACGTTGGAGGGGATTTGTCTTTAGTTCTCGTGCTGCGGCTTCAATGGCGATGTCCATCCTCGTGCCGCCACCATCGGAAAGTTGGGCGATCGCTTGTTCGAGCATCAGTTTATTGCCGCTCAGGGGCGCTGCAACTTGAACGTTACTGCCAAATCCGACGATGGCGAGGCTATTTTGTGAAAGGTTTTGTCGCTGTACAAAAGCTTTGGCGGCGGATTTGGCTTCTTGGAGTTTGTTGTTTTCATTCATGCTCCCGGAGCAGTCGATTAATAAAACGATGGCTTGGGGCGATCGGGGTGTTGGTGGAAGTTTGGTTAGTGCTAGGAAAGCTTCACCTAATAATGTTGCAGCACCTAGGCAACCCACTGCTCCATAGAGGCCGAAAAGTATGGGCTTGCTAAGTTTTTGTCTTAATTGTCCGAAAAAGTTTTGCACAGTCAAATCTCCTTATTTTCGCAAAATGATTACTCAGAATTATTTTGTCTGTTGGTAATATTGGGGTTCACTTTTATTTACTTCTTGGCTATCTGTAACTTTGGAAAAAATTGTAGCTGCGCGAGATGAACCTATAAATCGCCAATGCCAAGGTTCAAACAGAACGCCTTGAGAGTTGTTGAGAGGAAAAGACATTTCAAATCCATATTCTTTGGCGTATTGGTTAAGCCAACGATAGGCGTCAGTATCCACAAAAGTATTTGTAATGTCTTGTTTGGGAAACCTACCATCACCTAGATCCACAGCATAGCTAGTATGATGTTCGCTGTAGCCTGGAGGAGCGCTGACTTTTGAAGCAGTTTCAACAGAGCCGAGACGCGCTATTTGGTCATCAAATATAATTTTTTGTCTCTCAATGCTACGAAAACCTGAAACAGGAACAATCCAAACTCCTTGATCGCGAGCAGCGTAAATGAGTTTCATCAGTGCTTTTGCAGCTTCTTGATCGAGGTACTCGAACCGCTGATATTGCTGTTGAGCGTAGCTGGCTATAATAATCAAATCGTTTTGATTGGCTTCTTGATAATACAAATGCCCCATCAAGTTAGAAGAATTTTGTTCCTGAACTGGGGTTGCGACGGTTGACAATTTGACTGTTGAAACCTGCCTCATAGGTTTTGGATAAATTTGTGGTAGCAGTAGCCATGTTGCAGCTATTGTAGTAATAATTGAAGCAATTATCGTTGTTGCAAACAGAAAACTTTTAAATGAAAACTTATGACTGGATTTTTTCTTCATGCTTTATTACCTATAGATTTTCAACATTTTCTATTTTCCAAGTACCTGCATCTAATTTTAAGAAAAATCGATACGCCGTTGTTTTAACGCCATTAGTAGTAACGCTTGAATCGACTTGATTGTTGACATACAACACTAAATCTTCACTGATATTAACGTCTATTTGCGCTTGATCGGAAGAAACAGATAAGTTATTAGATGAGTCAACTTTAGCTATTTTGTAATCATAGTAAGCGTTGTTGTCTCGCAGCCATTTAATAGCACCAGTGGTTTTAATATAACGTTCGCCAATGGTAAAATTAGCAGCTAATTGCTCTTCATAGGGAGGAGCGAATAGCCGTTTTTTAGCATCCAGCCAATTTTGAATAACTTGACTAGCTTGTTGTTGAGTCAACGCGCTACTGTTGGTATTAGATGAAGGTGAATTTGGAGTATTATTAGATGTCGTCTGGGGACTAGCACGTACCGCAGGAATTGCAGATGTTTGCAAAGTGCCTAAACTCATTTCTAAGTTAAAATTTGCGATCGCTTTTTGTGCCTCAACTTGGATAGTATATTTTCCTGACTTGGGCAAAGCAGCAGCGTATTCTTCTGACTTGGGAAAAGCTGTATGGTTCACAAGAGTAATATCCTGTGTAAAAATCCAAATACAGACATTGTTTGTAGGTTTGTAGCTGAGTTTTTGACCTGACTGAGCTTCAAAGGTATAACCTAAAGATTTGCTGGGATCAAGGTTTTTATTTGACTCCGTAATAGTTCCAGAAGTATTCAGGGAAATAGCTTTGACATCTTTTGAGTCTAAAGTGCTTGCAGGTTTTTCGGGGCAAGTGCTACCAGCCAATACTGAATTCAAGTTGGGATTGGAAGAAACTGCACTGCATCCACCAATTATGATTAACACTAGATAAAGCCAAAGTTTGTTCATGTTGTTTTAGCTGACAATTTCTGGGATTGACCGTCATTTAAATTCGGATAATTTTCAAGGCTTATTTAGCCATCTTGTAGAAGCGCCTATAGTAGAACCGCTAGTTTCAGAATTTAAAAAATCCCTAAACTCTATGGCTCTTTGATAGTTACTAAAGGAAGCTACTTGAACTACTATGCTTCCAGTATCTTTTCGTTGTTTAAATAAGGCATCTTGGCAAAAGCGCGATCGCGCTAGTTGTAAATTAGCTTCGCTGTCGGGTAGGTAAACCGGATAAAAATCCACCGGATAATCATTAGGATTGGTAGGTAGAGGATCTCCGCAACTGGCTTTGGGAAAATTCGATCGGGAAGTTCGAGTAGCAGTGGTATTTGCAGGCGGGGCAGAATTAGGTGTATTTTCTGGAGAAGGCGCGGATGTCACTGCTGAGGAATTAGGTGTATTTTCTGGAGAAGGCGCGGATGTCACTGCTGAGGAATTAGGTATACTTGCAGGAGTTGCTTGTGCAACATCTAAACCCATTGATAAGTCAACAGTCGTAGATCCTTGCGGTGCAGATATTTGAATTGTGTACTTTCCAGTGGTGGGTAAAACCCCAGTATTCAAGAGTTGATTATCGGGTGTGAAAACCCAAATACAAACATTTTGATTAGTTGTATAAGTCAGTTTTTGATTAGCCTTGGCTTCAAAGGTGTACCCCATTGATTTACTCTGATTAGCAATTACTGATTCTCTTAACATCTGCTCTCCTAATACGACAGATTTAACATTTTGAATTTCTAGTGACTGTTCTGGTTTGTCTAAACATCCCTTTGAACTTGTTGATGCTTGATTTTTACTGTTAGGCATAGGAGCGCATCCAAAACTTATTAAAAGTAGACCGTTAGCCAATAATTTGGTGAAGTAATGAAGGCTTTTCATCTCTAATTCTCCATTTCTTGCTTTAAATGGTTCGCCCACAGCCAAAAGGGTAAAACACCCCCAGCACCTATGGCTACCAACACCCCTAGCAGCATCATCATGCGGGTGGTCAATGGGAGCGGTGTCTCAAAAAATTCGATCCTATAAGATGCCGATTCTGACTGCACCTTAGCCGCGAGATCGGATTGAACTACCACCTCAACATCGTGCTTAGAACCCTTCTCTGCATTCGGCTGCTCGTAGCTAATTTCGTACTCGCCCAAAAGAGCATTCAGAAATAATTTCAACTTCTCAGCCACCGCTTGAGAATTGGGTGAAAACTCAGCGATACCGCCCGTCACTTTCGCTATTTCAGCTAAGCGGTTTTCGTCAACAAATACCTCTTCAGGAACTTTGCGATCGCCCTTACCAATATCAGAACGCTTAGCCGGTCTCCCCAAACCATACTTCTGCCCCAACTGAGCTGGTGTGAAACCATAACCCAAAGTATGAACAGTGATTTTTTCATTGCGCTTCAATAGCGCTAATAAATTATTGAAATCTCGCTCCTCATTAGGTTTATTGTGATAGCCATCCGATAACAAAACTACAGACAATCTTGGCTGCGGTTGCTTAGAATCTTCTGGTACAGAAAAACTCGGATCGGTAGCCAAAAACTGAATCGATTTACTCAGAGGCTCATAAATATTTGTAGAAGCACAAGGTTTTTGAGCCGCCAGAGAATCCAGATAATCATTTAATTGGAAAGAATTAGCAGGCAAAAAGATTTTTTGTGCTAATACCTTCTGATTAACTGGATTCCCTTCACAAGCAGGTCCGGGGTCGCCAAAGGGGACAATTGACACCTTGGGTGTGGGACATTCAACCGTTGAATTCTTGGGACAACGATTGCCAAGTTCTGTTGTGAACTCTTTAATGGCTTTCAGAGCTCCTTCTATCTTGCTAGTACCCTGGCTGTCTTTTTGCTGCATACTGCCGCTGTAATCTAGCAGCACAATAATGAAAGCCGGAGGTGGTATGGTTTCATCGGGGCTTTTCCAATCTTTGCCGCGAAATTTCAGTGGTTTGCGATCGACTATCAAGCTAAAGTTTGTATCCTGTAAACCCATCACAGGTTTATCGTTAGCATCTTTGACTTTTATGCGGACAGTCACTCGAGCCTTTGCCACGGTGGGTTTTCCGACAATTTCCGCAGTTTTTGCCTGACTCCAGGCGGGATTTCCCAGAGAAAGAGCTAGCAGTGCAGATAGACTAAGCTTGCGGATCGAGGAAGCGATTGTAGTAAACAAATCGGTAGAATTTTTGTCCATTGGTTGTATATTCATCTTCGGGGTAAAAAGTTAGGAGATAGTTGTGTTTGAGAGAAATATTGTCGCGGGAATTAAGCTGTATGCCATTCACTTCGATACAGCCGTAGAACTTAGCATTAGGTTTCAGAATAGCTTCACGGGCTTTCATTTCTAAATCAGCAACATGAAGGGGCAGTCCCGGAATTTGGATATTTGCTTTGGGAGCAGAACCAATTCTGATAATGCCTTTTTCTGGCAGTTGAATTGATAAACCTTCCTCAATTTTGTCGGATTCACTATCGCTAACAAACTTGAGTTTTGCCTGCTGTTTATCAATGGCGGGATAAGCAGGTGCGATGTTCGAGCTACCAAATCGATCGTCATAATTTTCTCCTGTGTATTCAAAACCAGTACCAGCCCTGAGAGCCGCCATGTAGCTAGGAGATGTCGATCGGCTCAATCCAAAACCCAATAACATTCCCAATATCGAAAAACCCAAGGGGTCTTCCACACCCTCCAGTACCCCCGAAAAAACTCCGATTTGCCCCAGGATTTCCAAAATCAAAACCGCCGCCAAACTCGCTGCAACGCTGGCAACTACACTTGTCTGGAAGCGCTGCCAAAAACGCTTGGCATCTCCCGCCTCGGTGCTGTGCCACCGCCAAGTAACCCCCTCAGCAATGCCCGTGGAAGCGCCGATGCACAGCCAACAAACGATTCTCAAAATTCGACGATCAAACGGATTTTGTGGCAACAGAAAAATCTGGGCAATGCCCCCAGAAATCAAGCCAAAAAATATCCCTAATCCCGCTGCAATGCTCAGGGGAAACAAGGCAATTCGCCAGCACAATTTAGGTCTAGTGGGGGTACTGACAAAAATTTCAGTAAACACCATTGCAACACTCAGTGCCACTCCGATGCAGGGAAAGAGTATCAGTTCGGGAAATTGCTTCAGTAAACCTAAGTCAGTGAGGAATACTTGACCGAGGTTCCAGCCAATTAAGGCTGATGTAATGCCCGCGAGTATGTACAGGTAGCTTCTCATCATAATTCCATATCAATCTCATTAATTTCCTTGTAGATTCCGAATTTACAACTTTTTTTGGATATCTTCTTTTAAAAGCTTACCTGTTTCTTTCTCTGCACCATCAAGAAAGCCATAACCAATCTTCAATGTAGATTTTTCTTGGTATGAATAAATAGCTTTTACCAACTTAATTTGCTCTTGGCGATCGTAATTTTTTGCTCCTTTATAATCTAGCTCAGGAACATCTAAAACTTCCTTAAGTGCTGTGATAATCTCATTGTCAGATTTATATCGCTTTTTTCCCACCTCTTTGACAATTCGCTCAATAGAATCAATAGTTGTCTCGAATCTGTTTTGTTTCATCCCTTCTTTGTACTCAGGCTCAATTTCCGAATAATTAGGGTTTGAGTCTGGAGGTGTGGTTGGTTTTTTTGCAGGTTTGGCGTAATCACTTTCTCTTTCATCTGGATATGATGGCACATCAGATTGCTGAACATTCTTTGAGTCACTTCTAGTAGTTTCTCCTGGTTTTTTGGAACTATTTAATGCTCCACCTGACCAAAATCCTCCGATAAAGGTCAAGATGAGCAGTACAAATACAATTGCAAGTGGCACGTTTATACCTCCTATTTCAATTAGTGAAACCAACAAATACTCTGCTACACCAACTTGTTTTTTGACTCTCAAGCCATAAACAGGAACATTAGGCTTCCAGCCTTCCTGCTTGAGTCGATAAAATATCTTTTTGGGAACACAACCCAAACTTACCTGATAAAAAAATGCAGCCATTTCTGCCTCATCTAACCCGCCAAAAAGTTCAGCTAATGGCAAATATTTTTCATCATGTGGATAAGGACGATTCTGCCAGTAAACTCTTAATTCGTGGAATAGTTGTTTCCACTGAGGGTCATCAGTGATACTGGGTTGAGGGTTTTGCGTCCTGGTGGCGTTTTGCGAAGTATTGACCCGCTTACTCATCAAAATCAATTCATTCTTAATGTTTTGGCTAACAAATTGATAATAGAATTTCCTCCAAATTCCAGAGGGCGCACTCAAAATCCAGACAGTAGGATTTAAGAGTTCTGGGTGCTGGATAATTCGAGGAATTATCAACATAACTCCTTCAAATACTTTTCTCAAAATATGCTGTGACTGCCCCACATTTTGAGTAAAAAAGTTATTGACTTCAGATTGAAAAACCTCCGATACTTGATAATGATCCTCCTGTTTTCCCCGCTGCTGCATCCAATCCAAAAAATCAGGCAATGTCTGGGGAATTACCATCGCTCTCAGGGTCAAAAGACGCACCATTTGAGGGCTGTAAATTCCCTGTCTGAGAGCCTGGGAAGACCCTTGTCCGTTGAAAATTACTTCCCAATCGCTATCTTTAACTTGGTTAATTGATGTTTCAATTACTTCCACTTGCTCCGGCTTGACCTTATCCCGGCTAATCAAACCTTTAATTGCGGATTTAATCTCGTACTCCCTAGCAATGGGGGCGGTATATTGAGGCGTGCTAGCCATCGCCCTGTGCAACAATTCTTGGGCTTTTTCGCTAGCGGGCTGAATCACCAAAAAACCTCTGGGTTGCTCCAAGGCTTCTACTTGAAAAGCCCAGGAGACAAGCTGACTGTTTCGTCTGGCTTTTTCCGTCGCCATTCGATCGACAATCCATGTGGTACACGCCTTCCCAAAGGGAACAATAACTGGAGCATCATTAGCCAGTAATTGTTCAAGTTCTGAACCCAGAGGAATTTGAGGTTGATTGGGAGCAGAAAATTGATTGGGCTGCCCCATATATTTCGTTTCAAAGGGGTCGAAAACAGGCATCCGTCCCCCTTGGCGTTCAGACTCGATCCAAGCCAGAATCTTCCATAAATTGCCCTTCCCTTCGCAGAGAAAGTAACGATACACACTAGGTGCTCGACCTCTATCCTCTTTGACCCTAGTAACAACAGCAACGACTGACCAGTCTTCGCCATCACCCTGCACTTCGCGGCCAATGATTGCAGGATTGTCCCTGGATGCACCTTCCGCAACGGCAAATTCTCGATTGACAATCGCGCTTTGGACTGCTGCGGGAGGATCAATGGTTTTGTTCATGTACTGCCCCGCAAATCCCTGGGACTCCCACCCGCCATCGGAGGTCTTTTTTGCTTGAATGCTAGTGCTAAATTCGTGAATTTTAACGATTGATGAATTCATTTTTTTAGTCCTTATCTAGTTCTTTGTGTCGTTCGCCGGTACAAAGCCAGTAAATGGGAGCTACTAAACCAAAAGGTCGCCAGCGTTTCGGGTCTTTAATACAAGAACTCGTGCCGCCGCGATCGCGCTTGATCCGTACTGAATTTGGTTCTGGATACTTGCTCCCCAACACACCGAAAGCAGAAGTAGTAAAGTAATCTACTTGACCGCCTCCCGTTTGTTGCCATGCTTGTAATTTCCTAAAAGTTTGGGGGAAACGAGCTTGGGCTAATTCTCTCGGCTCATGGCGGTTCACCCATAATTCCGACTGTTCGCACTTAGTCATTACAAAGGCAATGCGTCGCTGGCTGCTGCTAATATCAGTGCGATCGAGGGCTATTAAAAACTTATCTAGACCGCTAGAATATTGAGAATCTTTCTGGTGGCTTGTGCCATCTGCGAGAAACATAATTCCCGTTGCTCTTACGCAATCTTCTAGGTAGTCTCCTAGCAGCGCATCTCCGTTTCTGTGAAGCAGGTCGCTAAAAAATTCACCCGCATAGTCTTTGCAGCTTATGTTTAACCGGACAAGCTGCGGTTGCAAGTTGACTTTCGGCGTTTTCCAGCTAAATTGCCCTTTAAGCACAATACTTAAGGTGTAATCTCTGATATCATCGACACTTGTATTCAGATCGGTTGGTTCAAGCTGTAGTCCTTGCTCCAAGATATTTTGAGCATTATCAACCAATTGATTGGTGTCATCATTCAGAGGCGTGACAGTCTGAACGGGACTAGAAGCATTGGCATTGGGCCAATAAGCTAGGGATGCCATGTAAGCGGTTTTGCCAGAGTTGCGATCGCCTATTACCCGAATTACGCCACTGCGATCGATCGGCTCAGTAACACTCGATTTTGTTGATTTATTTTGATTAAACCAATCCACCATTTATTTCACCTTTCCCTTTAATTTAGTAGTTTGACTTAGCCAATGAAGAGGTTCAATCAGGTTATAAGACAGCCAGCGAGGGGCATCTCTCAAAACCGAAGCTTTGCCAGATTTTCCCTGTTCATCAATGCGATTTGGTCTGGGGTCATTTCGCTTCAATACTCCAAAGGTAGAAATGGCATAAAACCGTAGAAGATTTTGGGATAGAATTCTGTTATTTCGCAAAGCATCTGTTGTTTTAGGGAGATGCAATCTAAATAAATCTGTTTCTGGGTCTAATCTTCCCGACCAAAGTTCTCCCCTTTCACACTTGCTCATGGCCACCGCTAGGCGCAAGTCATGGGTGCGATTGTGAGAATCCATTAATTTTATAAATTGGTTCATTACTCGACCATAAAAACTATCATTTGCTCTGTCCCACTCGGTTAAAATAATTAAGCACCCTACGACATCTTTCATCAAACATTCATTAATAAAACCTTCATAGATAGCATCAGAGAAATTGGAATCTGCTATTTTTTCAAATACCTCCCCCGGATAATCTCTAACGTTTACTTGAAATGATTCTGGATTCACAAACCAAGATTTAGCAATTTCCAACTGAAAAGAGTAGTATGGCAAATCATCAACGCTTTTAATTTCTCCTCCAATGACTGTTGGCTCTAAACATTCTCCTTGGCAAATAATATTTTCAGCTTTATCTGCGAGTTGTCTTGCATCATCATTTAAGGGGATAATGTTAAACTTTTTTGACTTACCCATTGTTTGCTTTTTATATGCTAAAGCAGCTAAATAGGTAGTTTTTCCCGATCCTCTCGGCCCAATAACGCAAATGTTTCCCATGATTTTTTCTCCTTTACTTGGCTAAAAATGTAGCTAGATAAATCCAAGGCAATTCTAATAAAGAGCGATTGTGAATGCTAGTAACGAAGCAACGAACAGATCCAGATACACTTTTTTTGATTTCTGTGATATGAGGCTTGATAGGACTGAAATAGGGTAGATCGATGATGTATTCTTGCCGTTGGAGCCAGTTCTTTTTAGAACGGTGGGGAATATATTCTAGTTGTGACTCTTCTTTTGCAATATCACAAAACATATCAGCTTTGTTTAAGCAGATTGTTAAATGTCGGACTTTATTACAATCATGACGAAAAAACTCTACCCAGCGCTCGAACCTATTGCACCACTGTTGCTGAGTAATAAAATCATCATAATTAACAGCAGCACTGGGCTTAATAATTTCTCGATATGGTTCAACTATTAGCAAAATTCCCTCGCTTTGCAAAATAGTGTTTAAGAATTTATTCCACTCATCTGGGTTAGCTGATTGCCAACTATTTCGCCATATTTCTCCTGGTGTGTCTATCCAATCTAAAGTAATTTGCTTGTGTCCAGTAGGGAGTTCTACCTGAATTTCTAAATGACGACTATGAATTGCGGATACTGCATCCGTGGCTTTTGTACTATCTAATTCGGAATCATAAAGCATCGCTTTAAGATTTTCGTAATCAGGATAAGTAACTTTGACATATTTACTTCTTGGGTTTGCTAACTCCATTGCTAAGTGAGTTTTACCTGCTGCCCGATCGCCAATATAAATCACCCCCATCGCTATCACCTCCTAAGCTGAATAATCTGTTAAAAAAGGTTTAGTTGTCGGCGTTTCCGCAGCATTCACCCGGACGATCGCACTCAACCCACTCGGTAATGCAGGTAAAGGCCGATTGCTAATCTCCCGAATCCCCAAAACAGGAACTCGTTCGTAGCCGACATTTGTACCAGGACTGGGACCAAACGCCCCTCCAGATACAGTCATAGTCATCACCTGCCTTTGATATTCTCCTAAAGGTTTACTCAGCCAATCCGCTGTTTTGTGACTCACTCCCTGCAAAAAGATTTGCGTCCGACAGTTGTTGAGTGCCGGCAGAGTTTTTTCAGGAAATTGGTCTATGGATTGGCACATCAAAAACACACCTGCTTTGGCATTGCGGCCAATTGCTGTTAACTCTTCATAGTCAATATTTTTTAACCGAGGAGCTTCATCGCAGATAATATAAGTCGGCATCCAACTATGCTGGGGTTTTTTCATCCGGCGATACATCACATTCATCACATAGCTAATCATTACTGCCGCTAAAGAGGAGCCAAATTTGCCATCGGCGAGGGATTGACCAACTACTAATGTGTGTCTGGAAGTGCCGTTTAAGGCTTGTAGTAAAAAAATGTCGCTTGCGCCATCGCAAATTTTTCTGACACCTGGATCTTTGAAAGGGCTGAGCTTATTTTGCAGGAAACTAATATCTAATCCAAAGCGATCGTCCGGGAGACTCAAGTATGAATAAAGATCGCAACCCCACTGTGTATTTGTTGCTTGAGGCAAATTAGTTAACAAAGCTCGCACGGCATCCCGATCCATCACCAAATCTGGTAAATCGCTAGGGTTAAGTTTGATTAAATTTTGTCGTCGGGCTTCCACAACTACTCCGAGAATGGCAGTCAACCACATGATGTCCCGGCTCCAGAAAGCAGCGTTGGCATCTGTCGGCTCAAAATTGCCGTATAAAGCTTGGGCGATCGCCCTAATTTCCTTTTCAGTCCCAAATTTTTCCAATTCCTCCAAAAAGTTCCAAACAACTTGATTTTTGGTAGCACTCAAATCCCAGCAAACTAACTTTGACCCCGCACTACGAGCGAAGCTGGCAAGGCGATCGCCCAAAAATCCCGCTGCATCAACACAAACCAAATTGCCTTTTTGCATCAAATTTTCAGCGGATTTCAGCAACAGTTCAGTTTTCCCTGCTCCCGGCGGGCCGACAACCAAAACGTGCTGGTGCAAAAAATCACTGGGAATCCAAACATCGGTTGTCAATCTAGCTTTGCTATTACTAAAAGTGACATATTTTCCTAGCCAAAAATCGCCATTTTTACCATCGCCATGCGCTAAGTTTATGACTTCTTTGCTATTGGCTGTTTGGGAATAATCAAATAACTCTCGATATCTTACCCCTGGTTTTAGAGACTCTCCTGGGCCGAGAATTAGAAGGTTTTTACTACGAGCACCTAAACTCCACACTTTTTTAGCTAAATAGCATAAAAATTTGACGTAAAGTTCGATTGTGCATTTAAACAGCCAAATGAGAATTTGCTCCATGTTTGTGTTCCTGGATCGAGGTAGTGCGATCGGGCTAGAGAGAGGCAGATGGTGGTTTAGCAGTTGGAGTAGACTGGGATTTTTGAGGAACGCTTTGTTTTTTTAGGGCTGCAAGGTTTTGTTGATTTGGACTTAGCTGTGTTTGCTGTTGTTGAGTAGGGGTTTGCGCTTTCAGATCGGCTAACTTTTGCTTGAGTTCAGCGATGTTTGGGCTGCTGGTTGTCTGCTGTCCCTGAGTTGCAGTTTGTTGAGTTTTTGGTTTACTCTCGCGTTGGCCAACTTCTGGTATTCGTTGCTCTTTATTTTGAGTAATTTGCTCTTCAAAACTCAGATCTTTTGGTTTGGGTTTTTGTGGGAATTTTTCCATGAATATCATTCCTTTTGTCAAACTAGAATTTGAGAGTGCGATCGGACTTGAGGGCGATCGGCCCAGAAGCACGCAAATTAAATGCTGACTGTTTATCTAACTTTTGGTAGCGGGAATATCTCCAGGGGATGGGAGGGGAATCTAGACTATGGTAAAAACAATATCAATAGACCTCTCCCATCATTTCTGTGGAACACGCATCATGCCTGTTCTGGACTGTCTTTTTGGGAGCTGTCTCATGGTTTTAGGCGATTGTTGACACCTCTGCCCCTGACTGACTCCACAACCGTACTGAAATTTGTAGCCAGTACATACGTAAGCATAACATACTTGTGCGTGTAATGGCATGACATAAGTCAGTTAGCTAAAAAGCTTTGTTAACTTAGGGTTATGGTGAAGTCAGTCAGGACACTAAAACACAACCTCTAACAAAGCAATGGATTTTGAAGAAACTCTCAAACTTATGGATCTCGTGGTTTTTGCGGAAACCGAAAGACACCTCAGCGACCCGGAAGTAACGATTCTGCGCGGGGCGTGTCTGGGGATGACCTACGAGCAAATGGCGGAAAATTCTCAATATAAGATGAATTACCTGATGCGAGATGTCGGGCCCAAGTTCTGGAAATTGCTTTCGGAAATTTTTCGAGAAGAAGTCAGCAAAACCAATTTCCGTGCCGCTTTGGGGCGACATTTACGATCGCCCTTCGTCAAACTACCAGCCCACATGATGTCACCTCCAGCACAACGGCTGTCTGACTCTGGCTCGATGTCTGGGGGAATTCCTCAGAGCACCCTGGTTGATTGGGGTGAAGCTCCAGATATTCCCGTTTTTTGCGGCCGCACCAAAGAGTTCAACTCCCTGGCGACGTGGATTCTCGCAGAACAATGTCGGTTGGTAGTTTTGAGTGGAGTCGGTGGGATTGGGAAGACAAGTCTCTCGGTAAAGTTAGCCCAACAAATTCAGGGAAAATTTCAGTTCGTGATTTGGCGATCGCTCCGTCAAGCACCAACTATCGCTCATTTGTTAACTTCCTTGATGCCAGATTTTGAGCGATCGCCCCAAATTAACTTACCCGTTGATGTAGATCAAAGAATCTCCCAACTCATAGAAAAGTTGCGAGAGTTCCGATGTCTGATGGTGTTTGATGGGTGGGAAACAATCTTAGAACCGACTAAGTTAGCCGGACATTATCGAGAAGGCTATGAGAAGTATGGGGAATTAATCCAAAGAATTGCAGAACAACAGCATCAAAGCTGCTTAGTCGTCGTCACGCGGGAAGTACCGGAGGCGATCGATCTGCTCGTGGGCGATCGTTCGCCGGTGCGAGCTTTAAAACTGCCTGGTTTGAACGAGATAGAAGCACGAGAACTGTTTAAAGCTCAAGGCTTATCTGATGAGAACAAATGGACAGAACTCATTAAGATATATCAAGGAAATCCCTTGGAGTTAAAACTTGTAGCTCCCGCCATTCGGGAATTATTTAACGGCAAAGTTTCCGACTTTCTCAAACGCCAAACTTTTGTATTTGGAGGAATCAAGGCTTTATTAAACGACCAGTTTGAACGATTGGAAGATTTAGAAAAAGCAATTCTGTATTGGTTGGCGATCCAAGCTTCCCCCGTTTCCTTAGAACAGTTAGTGGAATATCTGTTATTCCCGGTATCTAAATCGGAAATTTTAGAATCCCTATCTTCCCTGCTGCGCCGGGAGTTGATTGATAAAAACGCGGGCAAAGGTCAAACTGAGTTTGTGCTGCACCAAGTCTTAATGCAGTACGTCACGGAGCAATTGACAACTAAGGCTTGCAGGGAAATTTTGGGGATGCTCAAAACTCAAAAACCAGATGGAAATAAAATTGAAATACTCAAAAGTCATCTGGTGTTTAAAAATACCCAGCTAAATCCAAATACCAAAGCTGCTAGGGTAGAAGACTCCATTGCTATTACTCTCAAGGAGCATTTGACCAAGTTGTTTAAAACTAATAGCAAAGCTTACGAGCAGTTAAATAAAGTTTATTCTGTGCTCCAAAATCAGGATTGGCTAGAAAGAGGATACACTGAAGAGAATTTCCAAAATTTGCTAGCAGTGATGCAGCCAGAGGAAAAAAATCTCCCACCGGGCGATCGCAAACAAGAGGAAAACTTACCTGTGTAATACCAATTTCATAAAGTAGCGCTACATATCTACCCCCCCATTGGTGTCAACTTAAGCCTGAAAGCCTTGGTATCTCTCGTTCATAGCCAAGTCTAGATCCCCCTCGCATCCCCACCCCCCCCTAGCCCCCCCCTAGCCCCCCCACCCCCCCCTGCCCCCCCCAAGGGGGGATGGGGGAAGGGGGACGAAAGATCGGACTCTTATCCCCCCCTTCTTAAGGGGGGCTAGGGGGGATCTAGATTTAATAGTCAAACAGCAGTCTGTGGCTACCTTTGACCTTAAGTTGACACCAATGGCTGGAGGGCCTGTTACACAATTTTAAAATCGATGGGCTGTTTGGTTTTCCCACTTCCAAACACAGCTAGAAATCAGATTTGTACAAATATGAGCTAAAATTGGGACTAACAAGTTTCCAGTATTTAAAAAACTGTAGCCTAATAGCAATCCCACAGCAGTTGCCCAAACTGCGTAGGGCCACTGATCGATGCCTCCTAGGTGCAAAATGCCAAAGCAAAAACTGGATAAAATTAAACCGGTAGCATTTAATCCTAAAGCCGACATCATCACGCCTCGAAATAGCAATTCTTCGCTAAGTCCGGGTAATAATCCCAACCAAATTAAATCTGGCCAAAATAAGGGTTTGAGGACTACTTCTAGGTAAACGTTGGCACTGCGCCGATAACCGGGCCAGAGGTGATAAACGATCGCACTACCGCCGGAAATGACTAATCCGATCGCACATCCTTTGAGTAAGTCAATTCCGATTAATTTGACTGGCAAAAGCGATACCGATCCAAATAGCAACCACAATTTAGCTACCGCCAGCAATATAATTGCTGTCACGCCCATTGCTACTAAAACTTGGGTACGTGTCAATGGTTCAAATTCGGGATTTTCGGGAATTTTTTCTGCCACTTAATCAATTTTAGATTTAAGATTTGAGATTTGTTTAGTTGAGTCCGACAAACACCGCAAGGGGGAAATGTCTGCACCCAAGGCAACTGGTGTGATGCCTGCTCGTAAAGCAACCAATACTCCGATCGCCTCTAAATATGAGTTTACCTGCAAAGCTTTGATTCCGAGTTTTTCTGGAGGAACTTGCATTTGGGTTTTGTTATCGGCCACTGCAATGATTTGTACAGCCGATCGCCCGCTTAAACTCAGGATAGCACTGCCACCGCAGGCTGTGGCGGGTATCACTACGGCATCAACTCGATCGGCAGTAATTGGTAATTGGTAATTGGTAATTGGTAATTGGCTATGCTTTCTTTTTTTGTCTGTGTCTCTCTCTGCGGTTCCCTGGGTGACAAACTGCGGTGCTTTGCTGAGCCCTGCGAGCACGCAGGGTAGGAAAGTATAGCCGATTTCTTCCGCAGCCGATCGCGGTGACAGATGCGGATCGAGGGGTAGCGGCAACAGCGCAGGAGCGTGGGCACAGGGGATTTTAAATGTTCTGACAATGAGGTGACTGATCGCTGCTTCAGCGCCAGCGAGAGGGTCAACTCCTTTGCCGTGGCGGTAGTTGGCGAGGGCGAGACTGCCTTCGTCGTCAGGAAATCTGGCTACAACAGCGATCGCCTCTACTTTTGCTTGGGTAATTAATTTTTCAGCGGCGCGTAATAGACTGTCTGGATTCGCGATCGTCCCCCAAGATGCCCCTGATTCCGACATTCGCAATTCTACATTCAGGGGAACATCGGTTAAAACATAATCTGTTATGTTCAAACCTAATGTAGCTCTAGCAGCATCAACGGCTTGCAAGTGGCGCAACTGCAAGTCTGGTTCGATGCCGCGATCGAGGATTAAGCCAATCCGATTTTGATGTACTGGTTGTAGACCCCAGCATCCTTGTGCAAATTTGTCAAGGCCATAGCCTTCGACGTAAAGAGCGTTAGGTATGGGCCAATAGAGTTGAGCGCCGTTGAGGACGTTGGGGTGAGTAATCAGGGTATCTGAAACTTGGGCGATCGCCCTAGCAACAGGTAGTGCATCGCCTGCAAAGCCCCCGATGGACGCTCCAACGCCTGTTGGCACTATCAAAACCACTGTGAAAGGACGGAGGATCACGCTGTTGCCGGGGATGGTGCTACGGGGGATTCTAGGAGGACGTAGCCTTCTACGACTGCTTTTTGGCGATCGACATCAACGTCTGTGACAGCCCAGCGCAGTGGTTCGCCGTGCTTTTGCAGTTCAATTTCGATCGCCGAGTGGAGTTCTTCGGCTGTATCGTGGAGGTGGACTTCTGCGGAAATGAAATGGGTAGTCATAGGCTTGTCCGTAATTCCTGAATGGTGATACCGCGATCGGTAATTGTATCCATTTTAACTTAATTCTAGGGTTTACCGAACTGGCGATGGTAGACAATATCTTCTTTTTCGGTTTCTATCTTCAAGTTCGATCGAGGAAAAGCAACGCACAGCAACACGTAACCTTCCGCTTGCAGATCCGGACTGACACCCATACAATCGGTTTGCTCGACTTCACCTTCAATAACTTTAGCAGCGCAGGTGGTACAAACCCCTGCATTGCAGGAACTTGGCAACTCAATGCCGGCGGCGTTGGCGGCGCGCAGAATTTGTTTGTCTTCGGGTACTTCTACGGTGTAGGTGCTGCCTTGGTGGAGAAATTCTACGGTGTAAGTCTTGGACATATTTTTATTATTGGTTTTAAGGGCGATCGGAATTTACGTTATATCTGCCAACAAAGCAATAAATATCTTACCGCCCTTCGAGATTTTGTGCAAATTTACAAAATTTATACTCCAGAAGGCATAGGTGCTCATAAACCGGGTTTGATGGAGGAAAATACACAGGTTGCAGCCCTGAGATTCGGTAAAAACCCTGCTGGTTGAGCGAAGTCGAAACCCGGTTTATGAGAGTGGGAGTGCGATCGTGAACTGATTTATCAACTTTATCCTGCAAAAAATTGCCATCTTGTCAAGCATTTTGATCCAAAATATTAGAATCTTTTAATAACTAATTTTTCCTTTCAACCCAACAACTCATCAACCGCAACACTAAAACCCAGTAGGACTAACTGAGTGCTGATTACGTCACCGGAATTAAACGCTAACTTTTGAGTTTGAGTCATTATCATTATCCACCGACTTTCTGGAAAAACTATCCAAACTTCCCAACAACCAGAATCCAAATACTCTTGTGCTTTCAGAAAAACATCTTCCGCAATATCAGTCGGAGAAACTATTTCAGCAACTAACAGCGGACTTTGAGGAAAAGTAGGAACATCACCATATTGATCAACAAGTTCAGAAGTCAGATAAGCTACATCAGGACGGCGTACTCGCCTGTCAGTACGACAAGGAACCTCCGTATAGACTTCGCCACCTTGTCCGCTAGAATTTTTGTAGCTTCTCCAAGAATAATCTAGTCTGGATTGGATGCGACTGTGTTTTACTGTCATGCCATTTTTCTCCGCGATTTGCCCATCCACCCATTCCATATCGTCGGGGGGACTGGCTATAAAGTCTTCTAGAGAAACATTTTCTGATAAAACGGCTGCCATTACCATAGCCATTTACTCCCTTTTGCAGAATTCACTTATATTATAGCAATCTTTGGACACTTCGACTACGCTCAGTGACCGTCCTCAAAGTGTCCAAATGCCCAACCATCTTGGCGGTTACTATAGTAACAAATAACCAACAATGAATAACCCTTCGACTTCGCTCAGGGTACGGCCAATAACCAATACCCAATTTACTCAATATTAATTTGATTGGGAGGTTTTGGTTGATTCCGATTATCATCCTTCAAAGTTTTACGCCCCGATGAAACATAATCCTTATATAAATCCACAAACATCTTTGTTAACTGCTGCAAAGAAAGTTGTTCCCCATTAATTTGAGATTTCATATAAGTTTTAAGCACTTCAATATAAGCCAAACCGAGAGCAAGGGTGAGAGTAGCCGCCGTCGCACCAGAGATAGCACCACCCACAATTGTACCCGCACCGGGAATCATTTTAATCAAATTAGTCACAATACTTCTGCCCACAGCAGTCACCCCACCAGCACCGCTAATAGCAGACAGCATCGCCGAGATAAATCCCTTATCAAAGGGCATTCCAAAAATCACAGTAATATTCGCAATCATTGCCGTTTGCATCGTCATCAAAATTGGCGCATCAGCAAAGGGTATAGGAGTCGCACCGATAATCGCAGAACCTGCAACATAGGCACTGAGATATTTAAATGCCATATCAGACTTAAGTGCAATATTGGCAATTTGCTCTTTAACAAAAGCTTTTTTAGCTACTTCCGGTAGCAGTTGAAAAGTGGCATCGACCAACTTGTCTAAACCGTGAGATTTTACTGTATAGTCCTCATCAATTTCTTCCGGTTCCGCCATGACGGGGATGATTTGACTGACTGGCAAATTCATGTGTTCCAGTTGCTTGAAAAACTCGCTCGGTTTTTTCGATGTAGTTTGAGTCAGCACTAAAATAACTGGTACATCCATGATTTCCATTTCTCTTAGCCAGCCTTCCTCCACAGATTCTATGCGATTTGCGCCGTGATTGATGCAGTACCAGATGACGTGAATGTGTTCTTTGGGGTGCAGGAGTCTTTGGTCTTCAATCAGTTTAGCAACGTTTAATTGAATTATTTTAATTTGTTCGGCGTTGAGTTCGAGTCCAGGAGTGTCGTAAACTGCGATCGGGCAATTCGGTTTGGTATATTGGCGAATACCATGAGTGACGGGGCGGCCGACTCCGGTTTCTGCTAAGCGCTGGCGAAAAACTGCATTGATCAGGGTACTTTTGCCGACACCTGTTTTGCCAATGACTAAAACATTGCACTGTCCCACATCATTTTCTGCGTCTTTGAAGGCATCGTAGCTATTGATTAAAAGCTCGTCTAGGGAAAAGTCGTTTGACATGGTGGTTTCTAGAATGGTGGGATATTAAGGATTAAGCATTCATTTTTAATTTTAAGCCCGCCGAATAGAATTCGGGGAGTTTACGGGCACACAAACGAAGTTGTTAATGTTAAGCCCGCCGAATAGAATTCGGGGCTACACAAACGAAGTCCGCCTACGCGGACTGAGGAGTCTTAAAGATATTGTAGCAATTTAGTTTGATGTTTAAGCTAGCAATCGATCGACCTCAATGCTAAAACCGATCAGAATTTGTTGAGTGCTGGCGGTATCACCGGATCTAAATGTCAATATTTGATTTTGAGTCATCACGAATATTAAACGACTTTCGGGAAAAACTAACCAGACTTCCTGACAGCTAGATGCTAAATATTCCTGTGCTTTGAGAAAGACATCTTCAGCGATATCGGTGGGTGAAACTATTTCGGCAATTAAAGGGAAACTTTGGGGTAAAGTGGCAAGATTGCCAAATTGTGCAACTAATTCTGGTGTGAGATAGGCGACATCGGGACGGCGAATTTGTCGGTTGGTGCGGCAAGGAACCTCGACATAAGCTTCTCCTCCTTGTCCGCTAGAATCTTTGTAGTCTCCCCAGTAACGACTTAGCCTTGACTGAATTTTACCCGTCTTGAGTGTCATGCCATTTTTCTCCACAAGTTGGCTGTCTACCAATTCCATGTTGTCGGGCGGCTCGATGATGAATTCTTCTACAGTAAAATTATCCTGTACAGCAGTAGCAGTGACCATAGTTATTGCCTCGCTTTTGCATATTCGCTGATCCTATTATGACCGATCGGCACAGAGAAGGATATCTGATTCAATTATTGAATATTTTCAGGATTTTCAGACATATCGCACTCAGGCGGTAAAAAATCAGGATTAAGAACTTCTTCTCCAGTAAATGGAGACTCTGGGGGAAATGTCGCAATAGATAAGCCAGTTTCACCTGCGGCTAGTTTCCTAGCATTTTGATAAGATTCATTAAAAATATCTTCAAAAAAACGATATAAACTCGGACTGGTTTTGAAAGTATCTCCGAGGCGTATCCGATGTTCTATAATGGTGTAATGCCAACTATTTGTTCGTTTTTCGGGCTGATATTTATACTTAAGTAAGTGCATCAAAAGTATCCTCAAATTACTTTTTAAAGCATTTTTATCGCTTCTCCCCATACTTTCCAGTTCCTCTAGTAAGTTCTCTAAATCTATTTCAGAAAACTTTCCCTCTTTTAATAAATTGATAGTTGTCTGTAACCACAGATAAAAATCCTGTTCATAAAGGGATGTTATTGCAGTTGTCATTGATTGGATAGTTGTCATTTTGTTTGACTCCCTTTCTCTTCTCTACACATAAGTGTAACATATTCGATAATTTATCGCTGAAGTTAGCTTTACGGGCTGAAATGAGCCGAATTATGCAATAAGTGCGATCGCACTTTATGGTAGTTTCTCACGCAGGGAAAGCCAAGTGTTGAGTTCTTCATCTAAAACACATTTATCAGTTTCAGCAAGTGCTGCGATAACTTTCAATCGATTTTTAAGTTGTCTTAACTCACGAATTTCTGCAATGGGTAGCGTTTTCCAATTACCAACCTTTTTTTCGACATCTTCCCGCGACTCTTTGATGTTATGCCAAAACCATTGTAGAATTAAGTTAACATCGAGAACAGGGTCGTCGGAAATTACTCCAAGTTTGGCAATCGCCCCAGCCCGCAGCATCATTGAAGAAATTGTAAAAGACTCGCCGCTACCTGGTTTTTTCTGTTCTGCGGCTTCCGATAGGCGATCGTAAATTGTGGTTGCTACTTGTGCCCATGTGCGATCGCACAAACCGGAACAATTTTCACCTTTTCGAGCCTTAGCAGAGGCAACATCGGCTAATAACAGCCAGTTAAAGTCTTGCGGTTGGGGGGTTTGACCTGAAAATATGTTGTTTACCCAGATCAGTACAGATTCGGCATTTTGTTCTAGGATGCGATCGACGGATATTATCGTAGGAGATTGAGTCATGATTTATCTACTCCACATATTCGATATCAGCATTATTTGTATCAACTCCTTGCTGCCTAAAGGCTGTAATTCCTAGTTCTAAACTTTCTGAAGTGGGTCTAAAATGCCCGCTGTGATTGCTGATTGTTAGCAAAATATACGAACCGTCACTGCCGACAATCTCGGCTTCTCCCGCAGCCAAGACAGGCTGACCGCGAGTTATAACCGTGTGGTAGATTTCATTGCTAACATCTAAAAATTTCGGAATTACAAGG
This sequence comes from Microcoleus sp., assembly GCF_041354475.1. Lineage (NCBI taxonomy): Bacteria > Bacillati > Cyanobacteriota > Cyanophyceae > Oscillatoriales > Microcoleaceae > Microcoleus > Microcoleus sp. The sequence goes on along the minus strand of NZ_JBGJZU010000001.1, from coordinate 148,116 downwards.
AGTTCTAGGTTTTTTGTTACTGCCCATTTGACAGTCCCTTCATTAATTATATCGTCAAATCCTGATTCTCCCACTTTAACGGGTCTGATGCCTAACTCATCTGCCGATCGAAGTTCATCATCTAGAGTCCCTGGGGACTGATTGGAAAAACGAGGGCTGGGGACATTATTTGAAAATGATTGTGTCACAACAGAATTTAACGATAATCCACTACTAAGATTAGTGGCTAATGTTACTTTTGGCAATAAGGGCGATCGTACCTCAGTCAAGCTATCGAGAACTTGACTGAGCATTGACTTAAGCACATCCCACTCTTCGTTAATTCCCATTATCGACGATCTCCGGGAGTTACATAGTCAAACATAAGTCTATCTCCTTCAAACCTTCACCAATGGCGCAAACTCCTCTAACTTCACTTGTAGGTCATCCACCAGCATTAAACGATAGCTTTCTGTAGCTTTCAACTTGTGGAGAACATAACTAGCAAACTCATCTCGCCACTTGTTTCTATCAAGTTCATTAGAGATATTCAGCGCTCTGATTGATAGGTTATAAGGGTATTCTTCAAATTTGATATCTCGATCGTTTTCAAAATCATGCTTTCCTACAGTAAGAGTGATTGTTGAGTTGTGAAACTCATACCAGTGGTCAATGCCATCAGAAACCAGCTCTAATTTAAGAGCCAATATAAACTCTAATTCTTTGATTAAATGTTCGAGTCCTTGGGGAAAGTCTACAAAAATATCTAGTGTGCGAGACATAAAAAACCTCCTTCATTGAAACTCAGTAAAAGTGATGTCATAGCTATCGCCAATAATTCGGACGCTATCAATCTTTCCGCGTGTAATATTTTTCGCCCTCTGCAAACCTCGTTCAGCCTCAGCCTCTATCAACCCAGATTCCCTAGCATCTATAATTATATCTCTAGCCTGTCCCCCTCGTCTAATCGAGTTGTTGATCTGATTTTTTACTGTCGCGCTTGTAGCACCGGCATCCAGACTTTTGAATTCAATGCGTTTTCCATCTACCTCAGCATCGGGATTTCTACCTCCATCGGTTTTTTCCACCAAGGCTTTAACATTCTTTCCCTCTCTTTCCAGAAATTCAGCGATCGCTCTTTCTGCTGAACCAAAAGCTCTTTCTGATTCATCAATACTGCCACAATTAGCCGAATTTTGCTTAGGGGTTTGGTTAGTCCCGTTATTCACCATTTTTTGTCCGTTAAAATTTGGATGCCATCGCACATTATGAGCCAAATCACTTGAGAAAAAGAACCGGGTTTCTCACTTAGTCAATACAATGATTCCTCTCCCATCAGGTTCTACTATTACCTTAATATTAAGACTATCTCTAGTTCCTTCAATCTGCCATCTTACGGGCTTACCAGCAAAGAAGTTACTTAAACTTTTAGCAAAGACTTAAGATAAGGATAAACTCTGAAACAATAAATTCTCTTTGATTTTCTGACAATTAATGGCACTTTTGCAAGAAGCCTGCTATTACTATTATGGCCGGTAAAGACGATGACTTTATCCCATAATTTTTGTAAAATTAAGTTAGCATTGAGAACACAATGATCGCTCATTAAGTGGATTGAAGGATTTTTATTATCTGTTCCTTCATTAAAGGATCAATTTCTAATTCTAATATTCTGTCAATTTTTGATTGCATCTTCTGCATATTCTCCTCACCTTTTTTTAGCCCTTCTTTATAATTCTCATCGTCGAGCATGTTCAGATATTTATTAACTTCGTTTTCAAACATATTTAGAGTTGCATACTCTAATTCAGGGCATTGATTCCTTTCTCTATATTTCTCATACTCTTCCTCAGCTATTTTTATCTTTTCATACTCTTCTTTCTTTTCAAGGAGTTCACGATAAATATCATAAGAAAGCTCACAAGTTACGTTTTTTGTATATGTTACAAAACATCCTTCTGTCTTTTCTTTATCGGAAATGTGATCCCCGATTTTAACAATCCAGAATATCTTGTTTTTTGTTGAAAATAAGAGGCATAAAGAACCTTTGGGAAAATCCACTTTCGCTTGCTTTATAGCTGTGGGTGCAGGCAAGTGGAAACAACTTATCTTCTCCCTATCATTAACTAGATTAGTTGCCTTGGCAAGAAGAACACTATCAGTCAGGACACCTAGTTTAATGAATTTACCAGCTTGTGGTGTGCTGGTTATCGGTGCTTGATCTTGAACATACTTAGATTCTGCTTTAACGAGAGGTTGGGGAGCTTCATTTTGATTGTCAGAAGACTCTCCATTATATTTAGTAATTTTTTCTTCAAATTCCTTAATTCTTTTTCCCCATGAATTATATTGATCGTTCTTGTACTTGTTAATTATTTCTTCCCATAAATCATATTCATTAGAATCAATATATATCTTGGACAAACGAGCAATTAATGTTTTTGTCAAGTTGAAATTGACGATACTAATACATAATTCTCCCTGACATTGAAGACCTGGCTTGGTTAGATTAGATGACCCTATGATCGAAACACCTATCTGAATGTCAGCTTTTATCTTGTTCCGATTCCGACCTAAAAAACAATAGGCTTTGATATGAAAGTTATTCTTAGGGCATATAAACTGAACAGTTTTAGTCTTAAGTTGTTTTGATTTTTGTGATTCGATAAAACTTAATATTTCTTTAATATCTTCACTGCCATTAAAAAAGTTTTTGCTGCCGATGGCAATCACAACTTTCGCATCTTCTGTTAAAGAATCGTCTGAGAGAATTTGTTTTACTTTTTTTACTCCCTCCTCATCAAAAAAAGCAGAAAAAATATAAATTTCACTCCAATAAAATTGTTTGGACTCTAATAAAATGTTGATTTTCTTTTCTAAGCTTTCTTCGTAATTCCACAAAAACTGGTAATTCATCGTAAATACCTCCAATTAATTGATATAAAACTTTTTAGGTAAGATGTAAACCACAATTTGATTATCTTCCCTAAAACTGCGCGATCGCACCTAATAAAGTTGACTAAAAACATAATCAGCCAACTCAATCAAAGCCTACTTCGACTCCGACGGCGGGAACCCCACCAAACGCATAACCGCAGACTGAGCGGACTTAGCCTGTAATTCCCGCGATCGCCCTCTGCTGGTTGGATGTCTGAAAGGTTACTTATGGGCTTAACAAGGGATAGAGAGGGAAGCACATTGAGAAATTATAACTGTTGCTGTTGAGCTTGAACCAATTTTTTGAATATTTGTGGCAGAACCCTAGCGGGCGGGCACGGGGGCACCGCCCCTACATGAGGGGACTGGAGTAATTCCTGTAGGGGCAATCCCCCCGTGGTTGCCCTGATCCTTGGGGCGGGCACGGGGGCACCGCCCCTACATGAGGGGACTGGAGTTTATGGGAGTTACGCACAGCAAAGAAACCGGGTTTTTCACTTAGTTAAAGGCTGGGATGCCGTATTTTCTCAAAAAAACCCGGTTTCTAACTACTCGTGTTTTAGTCATAATTTAGAAATGTTCTAGCAGAGATTTCTCTTGTGCATAAACCTTTCGCAGCGACTCCAGGGCGATCGCACTTAACATCAATTTAACCACCCCAACTAACTCTCCCCACTCCAACAATTCAACAACAGAAACCGCCTCCCGAAATTTATCCCCATAAAAATCCACCCAAAAATTCGGCGCGTATCTCTCCTTCAGACTCGCCATCCGCCGCTTCCAATAACCAAAATCTAAACCAGATGGCGATTCCACTCCCACCACTGGCGGAAAGTCGGCATAACTCACAAACCGACTCATCCCTTGGGCGTGCACGTACAGGATATGCGCCCAGCACTCGAAGCGATATATTTGTTCTACTTTGATTTTCAGCAGCCGCGCGATCGCCTCTTTTGTCACAAACCGGCTCAATCTGTTTCTGGGGGTTGATTTTCGCGAAAATTTTGTTAACATAGTTCGTACATCCCAATTGATGGGAATTTCAGATGGTTAATAAATCTCAGTTGATGGGATTGAATTTGGATAGGCGATCGTCTTTAAGTTTTGCAGACGTTGGGGCGATCGCTTTTTACGATATAATTATAATATACTAAATCTAGTGGTCTGTCAATGGGTTTAATTAGATTGCGGGTTAGAGAATTTGCTGGTGAGAAAGGCTGGACGATCAAAGAGGTTTCTGACCGATCGGGAGTCAACTACAGCACCCTCAGCACCTATTCACGTTCTCCAGGAATGGCAATGGTTGATTTTACTTGTTTGCTCAAGTTGGCACGTACTTTTGACGTGATGGTGGAAGATTTGGTTGAGGTCGTCAAAGAATAGCCGATCGCCTTTTGTCGTATAATTTTGTGACTGATATTAGTCAGGTTTCAATAGCTTATGGGCTTAATTAGATTGCGGGTTAAAGAATTTGCTGCTGAGAAAGGCTGGACGATCAAAGAGGTTTCAGAGCGATCGGGCGTAGTCTACAGTACGCTCAGAACCTATGCCCGATCGCCCGGATTAGCAACAATTGATGTGACAGCCTTGGACAAGTTGGCGAGGACTTTTGATGTGATGGTCGAAGATTTGTATGAGATTGTCCAAGATTAGTCGATCGCCTTTTGGAATAAAAATATCTTATGATGGTACACCATCATTTGTCAAGTATGGGTTTAGTCAGACTAAAAGTCAGGGAATTTGCTGCTGAGAAAGGCTGGACACTAAAAGAGGTTTCAGAGCGATCGGGAGTAATTTACAGCACCGTCAGACACTACGCGCGCTGTCCGGGAGTGTCAACTATTGATTTCATTTCTATACACAAATTGGCCCGCACCTTTGATGTAATGATCGAAGATTTGGTGGAAATTGTGCAGGAATAGGCGATCGCATTTTACTATTACTCGACAGTTGCTAGCATTTCATTGACAGACTCGCTTTGTGTTAGGGCTTCCCAATCAGATGCAACAGGTTGGTAAGAACAGTAACAAACCACAATGCGTTCCTCAGTATCCAAAGCAGAAAACTGCTGAACGCGAGTAACTACCCAGTCTCCATCTTTCCCGTGAGTAACTCCATTACCAGGCTCAGATAGATTCTCGTAATCGCGAGTTTTGTCCCCTACTTGAGGAATTTCTGGATTTTTTTCCCAAGTCCAATTCTCCCAAAGTATATTAGTTAGACCGCCCCTCGGCATGAGTTGACGTTCTTCCCAGCCGGGAGCACTCATGCTTTCTGTTTTGTAGACAATCCAGATTTTTTTAGCCATTTTTTTAAAGACGATCGCACAATCAGGTTCAATAATTCGACTATATCAGAGATGAAAGCTCGTGCATCGGTTAAAATAGAGAAGTAATTTTGCCATCAATAAGCCTGAATGCCTACGTTACTCCGCGTCGGCCCATACCGTTTCTTTTGCTATGCGGGCGATCGGGATGAACCACCACACGTTCACGTTGAGCGCGATCGAGAAGAAGCTAAGTTTTGGCTTAGTCCGGTTCGCCTTCAAAATAACAAGGGCTTCAGCCGTACAGAAATCAATGGTATTCAGAAACTTGTTGAAGAACATCAACAGCAATTATTAGCAGGTTGGAATGACTTCTTTAATGGTTGAGTTAGTAGAAATTCCCCAAGCACAAAACGTAGTCGTTACAGACGACGCGCTAACAGTCGATCTATCCGATGGTCGTACTATTTCTGTTCCTTTAGCTTGGTATCCTCGGCTATTACACAGCACACCAAACGAGCGCAATAATTGGCGATTTATTGGTGGAAATCAGGGAATCCACTGGCCCGATATTGACGAAGACATTAGCATCAAAAATATCATTCTCGGTAAACCATCTGGAGAAAGTCAGAAATCATTTCAGCGGTGGTTAGAAGAACGTGGGAACACAGTCTAATTTAAATATCCTTCTTATTCTTAGTCCGCGCAGGCGGACTTCGTGTGTGTAGCAGCGGTTTCAACCGCCGAATCAACCGCCGAATTATCTCAAAAAAAAAGCGCCTGAGTTCCCCCAGACGCATAGCATAAAATCAACAAATTGTCAACCCCAACCTAACCATTCAAAGCCTCAGCACCGCCGCAAACTTCCAGGATTTCCTGAGTAATTGCCGCTTGCCGCGCCTTGTTATAAGTCAGCGTCAAACTACCAATCAAATCGCTAGCATTCTCACTAGCATTGTTCATCGCCGTCATCCGCGCAGCCAACTCACTCGCAGCAGACTCTTGCAAAGCCCGCAGCAATTGGTTGTTCAAATACAAGGGCAAAAGAGCATCCAAAATTTGCGCTGGATCTTGCTCGAAAATCATGTCGCGTGGCAAACTCTTTGTAGGTGCTGCAACCTTATCTCGCGAGACTTTAAACTCTCCACCTTGCGATGTCAAGCGGAAGATTTCATCATCAGGAGTTTCCAAGCCTTGTGGGTCGAGAGGTAGCAAGGTTTGAATCACTGGACGAGAACTAATTAACGACACAAACTTGGTGTAAATTAACTCAATTCTGTCCACAGTTCCTGATAAGAATAGCGACAACAATTCGTCAGCAATCATCGCTGCTTCCGGTGCTGTTGGAATTTGTTCCAAGTTAGTGTAAGTCGCATCAATGGGCTGTTCCCGGCGCTGGAAATACTGAGTAGCTTTCCGTCCTACCAACACAAATTTGTACTCTACGCCTTCGGCTTTCAGTTCTTTGGCACGATTTTCGGCGTATTTGATGATGTTTCCGTTGTAGCCACCGCACAAACCCCGATCGCCCGAAACGACCAAAAGCCCCACAGTCTTAACTTCCCGTTTCTTCAACAGCGGCAAATCCAGGTTTTCAAACTGCAACCGTTCCGCCAAACCGTACAATACTTCTGCGAGGCGATCGGCAAAAGGCCGAGTTGCAGTAACCTGTTCTTGAGCGCGGCGCACCTTTGCAGCAGCCACCAAGCGCATTGCTTCTGTAATCTTTTTAGTGTTCTTGACCGACTTAATGCGATCGCGAATAGTTTTCAGATTTGCCATAATTTTCTCCTTTTTCCTTAGCTTTTATTTCTGAGTTCTTAGCCACGGTAGGAACACGGCAATCCCCATTGGTGTCAACAAACACGTTAAACCCACAGTCCGGCAGGGGTTAAAACCCCTGCCTCAAAGCTAAAGTCCTCTTAAGAGGACTGAAGACCCAGAAGAAGAATCTTTAAACTCATTAGTCCTCTTCAGAGGACTTTCGCTATTAGACAGGGGTTTCAACCCCTGGCGGACTAGCGGGTGGGCGAGAGGACTGACGGACTAAAAGCTTAAGTTGACACCTATGGCATTGCCGTGTCCCTACAGATTTCGTGCTAATTACGCAGAAACTAAGAAACTTTGCTTAAATTCAGTGATACCTTCCTTCAGCAATTTCTCAGCTTCCTCAGTCAAGGCCTTAGCACCACCTTGAACAATTTCGCCGTACTTCGGCTTGCTAGTCCGCAAATAATCACGCAAACCAACAGTAAACTTGCTGACCTGATCTACTGGAATTTCATCCATGTAGCCATTAATCCCAGCATAGATTACAGCAACTTGTTCGTTCATCGGCAGAGGAGAACTTTGTGCCTGTTTCAACAGTTCGCGCAACCGTTGACCACGGGCCAATTGGTTTTGAGTAGCTTTATCCAAGTCAGAAGCAAACTGAGAAAATGCTGCCAATTCTTCAAACTGTGCCAATTCCAATTTCACCTTACCGGCTACTTTTTTCATCGCCTTAGTTTGAGCCGCAGAACCTACCCGTGATACCGAAATACCAGGGTTTACTGCTGGACGCAAACCAGCGTTGAACAAGTCGGAAGAAAGGAAGATTTGACCGTCAGTAATCGAAATTACGTTGGTAGGAATGTAAGCAGAAACGTCACCAGCTTGAGTTTCGATAATTGGCAAAGCAGTCATGCTACCTTCGCCCAAATCATCGCTCAATTTAGCAGCACGTTCTAGCAAGCGAGAGTGCAGATAAAACACGTCTCCTGGGTATGCTTCGCGACCTGGAGGACGACGGAGCAACAGGGACATTTGGCGGTAAGCTTGTGCTTGTTTGGAAAGGTCATCATAAATGACCAAAGTGTGCTTGCCTTTGTACATGAAATACTCGGCTAAGCTAGCACCTGTGTAAGGAGCCAAATATTGCAGTGTGGCGGGGTCGCTAGCGTTGGCTGCGACTACGATTGTGTAGTCCATTGCGCCTTTTTCTTGCAGCACGTTGACAATGTTAGCTACTGTAGAAGCTTTTTGCCCGATCGCCACATAAACGCAAATTACATTCTCAGACTTTTGGTTGATAATCGTGTCGATCGCGATCGCAGTCTTACCAGTTTGTCTGTCACCAATAATCAGTTCCCGTTGTCCTCTACCAACTGGAATCATCGCATCAATAGCGGTAATCCCTGTTTGCATCGGTTCGTAAACAGAACGGCGAGAAACAATCCCCGGTGCCGGAGATTCAATCAAGCGAGTTTCAGTAGTTTTAATTTCTCCTTTGCCGTCAATCGGACGCGCCAAAGCATCAACTACCCGTCCCAACATGGCTTCTCCCACGGGGACTTCAGCAATTCTGCCAGTAGCAATAACTGCCGAACCTTCTTCAATTCCCAAACCTTGGCCCATCAGCACTGCGCCGACGTTATCTTCTTCCAAGTTCAGTGCAATACCAACGGTGCCGTCGGCAAATTCTAGCAATTCACCGGACATCGCTTTATCCAAGCCATAAATCCGGGCAATGCCGTCGCCTACTTGCAAAACAGTACCAACGTTAGAGGTTTTGACCTCTTGGTCGTACTGCTCAATTTGCTGGCGAATAATGTTGCTAATTTCGTCGGGTCTGATTGCTGCCATGTCAGTTGTTATGTGTCAGTTGTCAGTTGTTAATTGTCAGTTGTCAGTCGATGTTTCCGGTCAGAAAGCGTTGGGATTTGGTACTAAGAATTTAGGATTGACAACTAGGTAATAGAAATAAATTAATTTCTAATTCCTATTTTATTTCTTCCTTCTTCCTTCTTCCTTCTTCCTTCTTCCTTCTTCTCTCAAGAAGCCAAGCGAATTCCCAGACGGCGTAATTGTCCTCGCAGGCTGGCATCAATCACTTGAGAGCCTACTTTAATTACCACACCGCCAATTAAATCTGCGTCAATTTTGGTTTCAATTTCTACTTGCCTTGCGCCGGTCATTGCCTGTACTTTTTCGCTAACAGTCTGCTGTTGAGCTTCTGACAGCGGTACAGCCGAGGTAACTTCAGCCAATACAGTTTGGTTGAGTTCTCGGAGTTGGGTCAAGTATTGTTTACCAATTCCTTCTAAAAAAAGAATTCTTCCTTTGTCTACTAACAGGCTTAGAAAGCTTCGCATCAACGGGTTTATTTCTTCCCCTGTTATTTGCTGAATTACTGCTTTTTTAGCATCTGGTTTAACCAGAGGATTAGCTAAAAATTGACGCAGTTCCTCAGAACTTTCTACCATACTCAGTAAGGAACGAATATCATTCCCGAACTGTTCTGAAAGATTGTTAGACTTAGCCAATAACATCAAAGCCGATGCGTAAGGCTGTAAAACTTGTGTGTTGATTTTACTCACGTTTTAGCCTCCCAGTAAGGCAATGCTGCGATCGATTAATTGGTGTTGAGCGTTTTCGTTCAAGCTAGTTTTTAGCTGGCTTTCCACCTTTGCTAATGCCATAGATACAACCGCAGATCTGATTTGGGCGATCGCTCTTTCCCGCTCCGATTCCAACTCTTGACCTGCTGTTGCTTTCATGCGTTCAACGTCCTGCGCCGCAGTTGCTAGAATTGCTTCTTTGGCTTTCTGGGCAGTTTCTTGAGCCGAAGTACGAATTCGTTCTGCTTCTGCTTGCGCTTGAGTCAATTTTTGCTGTTGCTCTGCGAGAGCTGCTGCGGCTTCTTTTTGGCGTTTTTCTGCTTCTAAAATCGCCTCTTCTATGCCCGTGCGCCGCTCATTTAGGATATTTCCTAAAAAACCGCGCCCGAAATAAAACAGCACTGCAATAATAATGACCAGGTTAATCAGATTGGTTTCTAAAATATCAAAATTGAAACCGAAACCACCTTCCCGGCTAGCTTCTGTGGCTAGCAATAAAACAGTCCCCATGATAGTCTTCCATAATTGCGCGTGCAGGTTGGCTGAACCAATTTGAGATTTTAGATTTCTTCCAAAATCTAAAACCATTCAATTTCACTATTTGACCAGCTCCGGCCCTAATAGCTTCTCTAGAATTTGGTGGCTCAGGGAGTCCACTTCTTGTTCTAGCGATCGCATTGCATCTTGCTTTTGCTGCTCAATCTCTTGTCCTGCTTTTTCTCGCGCGACTTGAGCTTCTTTTTGAGCCTCAGCTACTTTCGCCGCAGCGATTTTCTGAGCATCTGCTTGAGCCTGAGCAATTACCTTTTGAGACTCCCTGCGAGAATCTCCCAGTTTTTGCTCGTACTCCTGCGCTAGTTGCTGAGCTTTTGCCAAGCGTTCTTTCGCTGCAACTTGAGTGTTCCGAATGTAATCTGCCCGTTCCTCAATTGACTTGGTGAGTGGCTTATAAAAAATTACATTCAAGACTGCGACTAAAATCAAAAACTGCACCGCCATCAGAGGCAGCGTAGCATCAATATCAAAAAGTCCGCCTTCCTTTGCTGCTTCTTCAACTGCTAGTAATACTGTCCAGTGCATCATTTTTTTTGACGGCTCCCACCTAATTCTATTTGAGATTATAGATTTTGGATTTTGGAGTTTAATTACCATCCAAAATCCAAAATCTCCGACCCCAAATTATTATGCGAAGGGGTTGGCAAACAATAGCACTAGGGCTACAACCAAACCGTAAATTGTCAGCGCTTCCATGAACGCCAAACTCAACAGCAAGGTGCCGCGAATTTTACCTTCTGCTTCAGGCTGACGGGCAATCCCTTCTACAGCCTGACCTGCTGCATTTCCTTGACCGATGCCAGGGCCGATTGCGGCTAAACCTACTGCCAAGGCGGCGGCAATTACGGAAGCGGCAGCAACTGTTGGGTTCATGATGATTTTCCTTATCTAAAGTACAAAATTGAGAACAGAAAGTCTACAGAATCGTCCGATTTTACGACGGCAAGTTTGAACTGAGAAATTTAATTTTTTCTCTTTCATTCTGCGTCGTTTATCGTTAGTTAATCGTGATGTTCTTCACCGTGACCGCCCTCTAGAGCTTCACCAATATAGGCTGCTGCTAGGGTAGCAAAAATCAAAGCTTGAATGGCACTTGTAAATAGTCCCAGAACCATTACTGGCAAAGGCACAAATAAAGGCACTAGCAACACCAGCACTCCGACAACCAATTCGTCAGCGAGGATGTTACCAAACAAACGGAAACTTAGCGAAAGAGGCTTAGTAAAATCTTCTATGATTTTGAACGGCAACATAAAAGGTACCGGTTCTACATAGTGGGCGAAATACCCCAAGCCACTTTTGCTGAGACCTGCATAAAAATATGCTAGAGAAGTCAGCAGTGCAAATGCTACCGTCGTGTTGATGTCAGCCGTAGGTGCTCCCAATTCTCCCGATGGTAGCTTAATCAGCTTCCAAGGAATGAGAGCGCCAGACCAGTTTGACACAAAGATGAACAAAAATAATGTACCAACAAAAGGTACCCAGGGGCGATATTCTTTTTCCCCAATTTGGTTTTTAGCCAAGTCGCGAATAAATTCCAGCGCATACTCCATTAAATTCTGCATTCCGCTGGGAATTCGTTGGATTTTGCTGCTTCCTAAAAGCGAAACAATGACTAAAACGGCAATTACAAACCACGAGGTTAGAAAAACCTGCCCATGGACTTTCAGATTGCCCAGTTGCCAGTACAACTGCTGGCCAACTTCCAATTCTGCCAGGGGGAAACGATTAAAGGTGTTTAGAACGTCAAGCATTGCCATTCAACGGGTTTCCCCAAATCTATGAGTTGAGTATTGCTAGATTGCCTGACCTACCTGTAGTCTGGTGCTAATGCACTTCGCAACACGTAAATCATCAGCGAAATTTTGTAAGTCAGAAATCCCAAAAATATTGGTAAAATCTGTAACTGGTCTAACCGAGCTGCTACTATCATCAACCCAATAAGCAGACCGAGCCTTGTCTTACTAATCTTCTGATTTTGGCTACCGATTCGCTCAACATCTCTAGCCAACATCTTTAAGTAAACCACACCTGCGATCGCCCCTAGCAAATAATTCAGGGCAATGTTGAGCGAATAAAAAATCCAAACGGAGATAAAAATTATCCCTGTAAACGCAAGGGTGTAAACCAACAACTCTTGTTGAAGGCGATAGAAGTCTTGCATGGAATTACCTGTCTCTGACGAGACTGTCGAGACAGTGCCAGTTTGAGGAAGCTCCTCGGTTGCTGGTGCGGGTTGGGTGGGTGTGTTTTGCGTGTTCACGAAGCTCAGAAACTAATGCAGGTAGCAGGCGTGTGCTTTGCAAGCTCAGAAAAATATTACCACGCTGCGGTAACAATACTTAAAATTAAATTAATAATATTTTTAGGTTTTGGTGTCGAGGGAGTCAGAAATCTTTTTTACTGGTTCCCAGGCTCTGGCCTGGGAACCGATGTCCAGAGGCTCTGCCTCGCGTGGCGAAGGGTAAATAGGAGGCAGAGCCTCCGGATCTGCGTTACCAGGCCAGAGCCTGGTAACGAGTAGAACGAGTTACTGGTTCCTAGGCTCTGGCCTGGGAACCGATGTCTAGAGGCTCTGCCTCGCATGGATAACGAGTAAAAGTTGGGTTGCTGATTAAATCAGGCCAAACTCTTTAACCGCCGGGAGAAAGTTTTTATTCTCGTGGCTCGATCGACTAAGTTTAATTAAAGCAAATCGCTCGATCGCCCCCAAAGCCATCCATTGTGCCCCCGTAATAGTCAATCCGAACTCTTGGGCTTTGGCTGTGACAGATTCGGGTATGGTTGCAGCATCCATCCAGGGCGGATGTTCATCGATGGGTAAATCAGTTCCCGATTCACCAGTATGTTGAATCAGTATTTGGTTGAGATATTCTCGGTAAGTCGCAATTTCTGCCGTTGTCACGCAAGGAAGCTCGACGAGTGTTTGGCGTTCTGTTTGGCTAAAATGATTCCAATCCTGCAACTTGAGTTTAATGCCGCAAGTATCTAACTTGAGGCGTACTTGCATGGGAATGCAGCGCAGGGCTTCTACAAAGTCGGCTTCAAATTTAAAGAATGTCATGGGTATATGGATTTGCTAACTAGATTTTTTTTTTAACCGCAGAGAGCGCAGAGAGCGCAGAGTAAGAGAGTTAATAGAGCATAATTTGAGGTTTCTATCAATAATTGCACAAAATCAAGTCGGGATTTATAATTAAATAATATTACAAACTCTTGACATGAACCCTGTAGACTACCTTCGGATTAGTTTGATAGACCGCTGCAATTTCCGCTGTCTCTATTGTATGCCGGAAGGTAGCGACTTGGACTATGTTTTGCAGCAGCAGTTGTTAAGTCACTCGGAATTGCTAACTCTGCTGCGGGAGGTTTTTATACCTGTGGGATTTACTAAGTTTCGGTTGACTGGTGGGGAACCGCTGTTGCGCCCTGGGGTGGTTGATTTGGTTGGGGCGATCGCCTCTTTGCCCCAAACGCGCGATTTGTCAATGACTACTAATGGCTTTTTGTTGGGGGAAATGGCGGCAGATCTCTATAGTGCTGGTTTGCGCCGGATTAATATTAGTTTGGATTCCCTGGAACCGGAGACTTTTGATAAGATTATCGGTAGTCGCGGTCGATCGCGCTGGATGCAAGTTTGGCAGGGAATTCAAGCGGCTTATCAAGTTGGATTCGATCCGCTGAAACTGAATGTGGTGGTGATTCCCGGTGTTAATGACGGGGAAATATTGGAGTTGGCAGAATTAACTATTAACCGGAATTGGCACGTTCGTTTTATTGAGTTTATGCCGATCGGGAATGGCGATTTATTTGGCGATAAAGGTTGGGTTGCTTCGGCCGATTTGCGGCAACAAATTAACGATAAATACGGTTTGGCTGAGTCGGGAATTCGGGGAAATGGGCCGGCGGATGTGTTTCAAATTCCGGGGGCGAAGGGTACTTTGGGATTTATTAGTCAGATGTCTGAGTGTTTTTGCGATCGGTGCAATCGGATGCGTTTGTCTGCTGACGGGTGGCTGCGGCCTTGTCTGCTGAACGAAACGGGGCAAATTGATTTGAAAACTGCTTTACGGAATGGGGTGTCTACGGTTGAATTGCGCGATCGAGTGCAGCAGATATTGGAGATTAAACCAGAGATTAATTTCAAGCAGCGAGATTCGGGAACTACTCAAGGAAATTATAGCCGCACTATGTCTCAAATCGGCGGCTGAACTAACCGACATAGAGCGCTGAAGAAATAAAATACTTAAGGCAATACTTGAGTATAATTGTCACAGTATTCGATTCTCAACAAACTCGATGACCATCAAGCCGATTCGGTGGGTTGGCCCGGCCCGCGAAGAAATCCAATCTCTTCCTGAAGAGGCCCGAAAAGAAGCCGGTTTTTCACTTTGGACTCTCCAGCAGGGCATACAACCACCAGACTTTAAACCGATGTCGATCGTAGGTAAAGGCGTTGAAGAAATTCGGATTCGGACAGAAAATGCCTATCGGGTTTTCTATATTGCTAGATTTAACTGGTTCCCAGGCTGTAGCCTGGGAACCGAGATCCAGAGGCTCTGCCTCGCTAGCGGACAAAAACATGAGGCAGAGCCTCAAGGAATGCGTTCCCAGGCTCTAGCCTGGGAACGAGCAAAACCGGAACAATGAGCGAAAATACTATTACCCAAGCAGTCGATAATATCTTTCTAGACCTCGGATTCTCATCTGAAGAAGCTGATAACTTACTAATCCGATCGCAACTAATTCTCGCCCTGACTCATCAGATTAAAGAGCGCGGTTGGACTCTCGATCAAACGGCTCAACATCTCCAACAGTCCAACGATCGAATCAAAGCTCTAACTCAAGGTAAAATAGGGCAGTTTTCCGTTGACAGTCTGATTGCAATGCTCAATAAAGTAGGTATGACTGTCAAAGTCGAAATTTGCCCCAAGGTAGCTTAGGTGAAAATTATGCAATTTGGCGCATTCTACAACTGAAACTCTCCTCCCAAAACTTGTCCAGCCGTTAAATTCAACTGCGGAAATGTTGGAGAAACAAGTGTTTGTTCCCCTTGAAACATCCCAACTTCGACATACTCACCTGATTCTAGTCGTAGTACCGCTACTATCTCCTCTTGAGGGTCAACAATCCAATATTCAGGGATACCCCGCGCTGCATATTGAGCTCGTTTACTAATGTAATCGCGATCGCGCCCAACTCGACCTGGACTAACAACCTCGACAACCAACTGAGGGGGCGGCATAGTTCGGGTGATGGTTAGCCGGGAGGCTGTCAGCAAGATGTGTTCGGGGCGCAAAACCACCAAATCGGGGTAGCGGTTAGCTGCGTCGCCCTCCCGCAATATAGGAACCTGGATTTCGCACATATGTGTTCTGATCAGCCTCAGTGGGATGAACCCGCTACTAGCCAGAGTGAATAGTAGATAGTTAGCAATGAAATTGTTGGGGCCCGATTCTGGTGGCAATGTTACTAACTCTCCGTCAATTAATTCGTAGCGGTTGTCGGTGTCGTCCTCATAGGTGAGGTACTCTTCAAAGGTAAGTTTCTGTTTGTGGGCTTGTGTCATCTTTTACCTTCCAGGATTGCTATTGTTATTAAAATATTTACACATCCGAGGGAAGCGGCGGCCGCAGTTATTTTCATTGAATTAACAAGCTGGGTAGCACTGTTTCAATTATATTATAAGGCTGCATCTGAGAGGTTTTCTTCAAATAGTAGTTTCACAGGGATGCGACAAATAAATTTTTTTCACGATCTGCGGCAAAAGCAAGGCAGGCTTTGATGTCTGCCGAAGTTAGTTCGGAAAAATCTTCCAGAATTTCTGTTTCCGTCATGCCACCTGCGAGATATTCTAAGATGTCGTAGACGGTGATTCGCATTCCCCGGATACATGGTTTGCCACTGCGTTTTCCCGGTTCAATTGTGATGATGTTGTGGTAGTCCATAAAGCAATATTTAGTAAAACTTTGCCGTTAGATGAATCGACCCTAAAAGATTGACCGTCTCGGCGACTAGCGAATCTTGGATGACCTGCTTGGACAGAGCGATTGCGTTCTCTGTGGTTAACTATAAATCAGGTATTTAACGAACACCATCTCGATCGCTCTTTTTCAACCCTAGAGCCATAATTTATAGCAGATTCGAGATTAATGAAGGATACGTGCGATCGATCTATCACCACTAGCCTTTCAGGACAGGACCGTGCCCAAAGCGTGTCAACTTAAGCTGTCAGCCCGCCAAGTCTGTTAGTGGGTTCACGAGTCCGACAGGGGTTGAAACCCCTGTCTAATAGCAAAAGTCCTCGCTATGAGGACTAATGAGTTGAAAATTCTTCTCTTCAGTCCTCTTTGAGAGGACTTTCGCTTTGAGACGGGGGTTGAAACCCCCGGCGGACTATCGATTCTACCTTAAGTTGACACCAATGGACCGTGCCGTTTTCCTACAAACTTGGAATACGCTATATTTGTTACACTACAGGGATAATACCAATTTTTTGTGAGGCTGCTCCCGAATTTGATCCCCCCTAACCCCCCGCGAGTTCGGGGGGGACAAGAGCGCGTTCAAAGTCCCCCTTATTAAGGGGGATTTAGGGGGATCGGAATATGTGCAACGACCCATTAAATTGGTATAAAACTCAACTCCACCTTAACATAAAATTCCCCCAAACAATAACAATTATGCCAATAGATGACGAAGATTTTCAAATCGAAATCAGCGACGATCGCAAACTCCAACTCTTCACAGACAGACACGAATTTACCCGCCGATTTGCCTCTTATTTAAACGATGACCCCCCTCCCGCAAAAATTTTGTATTTTTTCGGCGATGGAGGCAACGGCAAGTCATTGCTCTTAAAACACTTGCAGTATCACTGCTGCAAAAAATTTCCGCCGCAGGTTTGGCAACAATGGGGCGCACTCCCAGAATCACAAGCCGCCGAAGTTGCTGATTTCGTCCGCAATGCAGAACCCAAAACCTACACTCCCATCCCCGTAGTCAAACACGATTTCGGATTGATACCGATTAAAGAAGATAAACCGCAAGATAGATTTTACGGCTTGCTGATGTTGCGGCGAAATGTCGCAGCAGTCACAAAGAAATATAAATTTAAATTTCCCAATTATGATTTTGCTTGCTTTTGGTATTTGCTGAACAAAGGCGAATCAAATGCAACTCTCAGCCAACTTTTCCCCGATGATGTGATGGAATTGCTGACACCTGCAATTGAAACTTTTGCCGAATTTCCGGTGGTGGCGCAAGCTGTAGCAATGCTGAAAGGGATAGATAAATTGGGCGGGATTAAGCGGGCGATGAAATTAATTCAAAATCGCTTGGGTGTCAGCGACGAAACGGCCGATCAAATTCGCCGCAAAGATATTGATACTGAATTAATCGACTGTTTGCCGAAATTATTTGCTGGGGATTTGAATGCGGCAATGACTGGTAGAAATAAACCAGAACGCCTCGTGATGCTGTTCGATACTCACGAGAAAATGTGGGATGAAAAACGCAATTCTCAGGGAGCAACTTTTTGGTATCAAGATGAGTGGTTTCGGCGGTTGTTGAGGGCATTGGATTACAAATTGGGGATTGTGGTTGCTGTGGCGGGGCGAGATTGTCCTGTCACACAATTGCGGTGGCCGAATGCGCCGAGGTTTCCGATTCCCGCAGATTATATAGATGCACAATTGGTGTGGCATTTGTCTCCCGCCGATGCTAGGGATTACTTGCACAAAGTGGAGATTGACAAGGCTGATTTGGCTGATGCTGTGATTAAATATGCCAGCGTCAATCCTGATGAGAATTGGGAAAATTTGCAGGTACATCCGTTTTATTTGGGTTTGTGCGCGGATGTCGTGCTGGCAGAAAGAAGGCGGGGAATTGAGTTGCTGGCGTCGGATTTTGCGCGGATTCCGAAGTTGGAAAATAAGACTGCGGAGTTAACGGATCGGTTGCTTTTGTATGTGGATCGGGAAGTGCGATCGGCGGTGCATTCGCTGAGTGCTTGTCGTGCTTTTGATGAGGATTTGTACGTGAAATTGGGAGCTGGTTGCCACTTCCAGGCAAGCAGTGCAAATTTTGAGATGTTGACGGGTTTTTCCTTTGTGTGGAAATCGCAGAAGCGGGGGGATAACTGGTATCGGATTCACGATTTATTGCGGCGTTTGGATGCCGATCGGGATAATCC
The DNA here is from genome assembly GCF_041354475.1 of Microcoleus sp. Classification (NCBI taxonomy): domain Bacteria; kingdom Bacillati; phylum Cyanobacteriota; class Cyanophyceae; order Oscillatoriales; family Microcoleaceae; genus Microcoleus; species Microcoleus sp. The sequence goes on along the minus strand of NZ_JBGJZU010000001.1, from coordinate 129,809 downwards.
GAAAACTCGCAGGGCTCATGAGGTTTTAGAGGGGCATTATCGGGAAGTGGGGGATGCGGCTGAGGCCATTTTTCATGCTAATCGCTTGGATTGGCTGCGGGGTGTGAAGGAATGGGAAGAGGTGTTTCGTAAAGCGTTGGAGTTGAGTCGTTATGGGGAATGCGAGTTGCTGCTGGGAGTTAGAGATGAGTTGTGGATAAAAAGTGATTTTCGGCTGGGCGGAATTTCGCGATCGGAGGGAGATTACTATGCTCAGTTGGCTCGATACGCAGAGGCAAAACAGGAATATTTAGAGGCAGTTGCAGCTTACGATCGCGAACTTATCCTCACTCCCGATAATCAAGCTACGCTCAACAACAAAGGAATTGTACTGCAATCTCTTGGTAATTTACAGACACAACTAAGTGAATATGAGGGGGCAAAACAGTCTTACTGTGATGCGATTGCTGTCTTGAATTCTGCTTTACTTATTGCACCGGATAATATCTCTCCTCTCAACAACAAAGGGAGTGCGCTGAAATCTCTTGGTAATTTACAGACACAACTAAGTGAATATGAGGGGGCAAAACAGTCTTACTGTGATGCGATTGCTGTCTTGAATTCTGCTTTACTTATTGCACCGGATGATATCAATGCTCTCAACAACAAAGGGGGTGCGCTGATAAGACTGGGTGAGTTGCAGGCAGGGCTAAGTGAATTTGAGGTGGCAAAACAGTCTTACTGTGATGCGATTGCTGTCTTGAATTCTGCTTTACTTATTGCACCGGATGATATCTCTGCTCTCAACACAAAAGGGAGTGTGCTGCTAGGATTGGGTAATTTGCAAGCAGGGCTAAGTGAATTTGAGGCGGCAAAACAGTCTTACTGTGATGCGATCACAGCCTTGAATTCTGCTTTACTTATTGCACCGGATGATATCAATGCTCTCAACAACAAAGGGATTCCGCTGCTAGGACTGGGTAATTTGCAAGAACGGCTAAGTGAATTTGAGGTGGCAAAACTCTCTTACTCAGAGGCGATTGCTGTCTTGAATTCTGCTTTACTTATTGCACCGGATAATATCTCTGCTCTCAACAGCAAAGGGGTTGCGCTGCGATGTCTGGGTAATTTGCAAGCAGGGCTAAGTGAATTTGAGGCGGCAAAACAGTCTTTCTGTGATGCGATTGCTGTCTTGAATTCTGCTTTACAACTTGCACCGGATGATATCAATGCTCTCAACAACAAAGGGATTCTGCTACGATGTCTGGGTGATTTGCAAGCAGGGCTAAGTGAATTTGAGGCGGCAAAACTCTCTTACTCAGAGGCGATCGCAGCCTTTAATTCTGCTTTACTTATTGCACCGGATGATATCTCTGCTCTCAACAACAAAGGGGGTGCGCTGATAAGACTGGGTGAGTTGCAGGCAGGGCTAAGTGAATTTGAGGCGGCAAAACAGTCTTTCTGTGATGCGATTGCTGTCTTGAATTCTGCTTTACAACTTGCACCGGATGATATCAATGCTCTCAACAACAAAGGGATTCCGCTGCTAAGACTGGGTGATTTGCAAGCAGAGCTAAGTGAATTTGAGGTGGCAAAACAGTCTTACTGTGATGCGATCGCCGCCTTTAATTCTGCTTTACTTATTGCACCAGATGATTCTATATGGCTTAATAACAAAGGGAATTCGCTGCGAACTTTGGGTGAGTTGCAAGCAGAGCTAAATGAATTTGAGGCGGCAAAACAGTCTTACTGTGATGCGATCGCCGCCTTTAATTCTGCTTTACTTATTGCACCGAATTATATCTCGGCTCTCATCAACAAAGGGAATGTGCTGCGATGTCTGGGTTATTTGCAGACAAGGCTAAGTGAGTTTGAATCTGCAAAACTTTCTTACTGTGATGCGATCGCAGCCTTTAATTCTGCTTTACTTATTGCACCGGATGATATCTCTGCTCTCAACAATAAAGGAATTGCGCTGGGATCTCTGGGTAATTTGCAAGCACAGCTAAGTGAATTTGAGGTAGCAAAACAGTCTTACTGTGATGCGATCGCAGCTTTTAATTCTGCTTTACTTATTGCACCGGATTCTAACTATGCTCTTAACAAAAAAGGGATTGGACTGCGATGTCTGGGTGATTTGCAGACACGGCTAAGTGAGTTTGAATCTGCAAAACTTTCTTACTCTGAGGCGATCGCAGCCTACAATTCTGCTTTACTTATTGCACCGAATAATATCAATACTCTCAACAACAAGGGGATTGCACTTCGATATTTGGGTGATTCGCAAGCACGGCTAATTGAATTTAAGGTGGCAAAACAGTCTTACTCAGATGCGATCGCAGCCTTTAATTCTGCTTTACGAATTGCACCGGATTATATCAATGCTCTCAACAACAAAGGGATTGTGCTCAAAATACTGGGCGACTTACAAGAACAATTATCTGAGAGACAGGAAGCACTCAAGAATTGGCAAGAGGCACTGGAAATGTTTAATCTATCTTTAGCCATTGCTCCTAATGAGGATTCAAATCGATCTTTAGCCATTGTTCCTAATGAGGATTCAATTCGCAATAGACGCGATTCGCTGCAAGAACTTCTCGATAATTTGGGTGAGGATACTGTCAGCAGTTAGCTCGATGCGAAGTAGTAAAGACGTGGCATTCAGGAGGCGGAAGTGTCGAGTTAACTTACACCAAAAGTTCACAGGATTTACGCACTCCGACAAAGAAACCGGGTTTTTGGCCGCATCTACGCATCACAACCAAGAATTATCGAAAAAACCCGGTTTCTGGCCACCCGCACTCCGACAAAGAAACCGGGTTTTTGGCCGCATCTACGCATCACAACGAAGTATTGTCGAAAAAACCCGGTTTCTGGCCACCCGCGCGTCAGCCTTCAAAAAGAAATCATCAGTCCTCTTTCAGAGGACTTTCGCTATGAGACAGGGGTTTTTAACCCCTGTCGGACTATGTGGCTTACCCAAAATCTTTCGCATTCAATAGTTTTTGCATTCATCCACAAGCCCGCCGGGGAATCAATTCCCCGTCTCATAGCGAAAGTCGGTTGAAACCGACTGGCAAATCCAATTCAATTATTATCAATAAATTCTCTAAAAAATCAGGTTTCTCTGCCCCATACCTAAGCTCTAAACTTAATTAATCCGACTCAAAATCAACTTTATCATAAATATCTGCCAACGTAAACTGAAAAGAAAGCGACTTCAGAGATATCGTGACATTAGCATCATCATACTCCGAAAAAGTCCAACTATTCCCATCTGTTTTAAAATATTGCTCGACGTGCATCTCATACTGGTCAATTAGTAAATATTCCTGAAAAGTTGGAATGCTACGATAGGCCGCAAACTTGCCATCTTTGTCATAGCTTCTGGTAGACTTTGACAACACCTCAGCAATCATTAATGGATTAGTTATAGTATCTCTGCGCCCTTCTTCCAATTGCAACTCACCCTGAACTACCATCACATCAGGATAAGTATGTATGCGTTTTCCAGGAATCCACAGCCGTTGGTCTGTAACAAAGACGCTATAGGGTTGACGCTTGAGTGCAAAGTTTAACTCAGCGTAGAAATTGCCAGTAATTTTGTTGTGATTAGGAGTTCCACCAGTCATCAGGACAATTTCACCATTGATGTATTCGTGTCTTTCTTCCGAGTTGACCTCAAATTCGAGGTATTCTTCGGGCGTGTAAACCTTTTTTTCAGGGTGTGCTATCGTCTGCATTTCAACCTCCAAGGTTGTCATTTTTGGTTAGCTTGTAGGGTGCGTCATATCAATTCCGGTTGCACCGGAATGATATAGAGGAGACGGCTTGGCCTTAGTCCCTACCCCAGATTCATTGTAGGGACACGGCACTGCCGTCTCCTAATTGCGGCTACTGACGCACCTAACTAATTTAACTGGTTCCCAGGCTCTGGCCTGGGAACCGATGTCTAGAGGCTCTGCCTCGTCCTTATCTATCAGGAAAATGGAGGCAGAGCCTCTAGATATGCGTTACCAGGCCAGAGCCTGGTAACGAGTAAATTAATAATTCCCATGCAACCGGAAACGATATAAACCCTAACAAGGATTTAACCTTGCAGCTTACCGTCCAGATTTTCTCGACGATTTACCATCAGCCAGCTTCCGGCGAATCAGCACGCTCATCACTTGCTTCGGATTCGCCGCCCGCTGTACGGGACTCCAATCGCCGACTTCCGCAAATCCCAGCCGGTACAAGGTGAGTATGGTTTCCCTGACAGCCTTGGGCGAACCTGTAACCGTTACACACACAATTTCCTGTTCCGATACTGGTGCTGATTCGTCATTTGAGCCTTCCAGAGATGCGCTAACGGATTTGTCATCGTTGGGCACGAATTCTTCAGTCATATTCTGTTCTCCTGGTTTTGGGTTTTCTAGAAAAACCCAAAAACCCAGCCACCCCGCACAGCAACGCAAAGCAAGGTGGCTACAGAGAGTGTTAAGATTCTCGGAGCCTCCAGACTGCTATACCCAGTTTGGGGGTGAGCTGTCCATTGCTGTTACCAGCAGCTTTGGGCAGCGTAACTAGATTTTTGGGCGACGCGGGCTGCTTGTCCTGCAACCTCTCACTTCAAAGCGTAGCCGCATTTGGGGGCCTGTGTCAATCCATTTGGGATTTGGGATTTGGGAAAGGTGCGTCAGCTTTGAGATTGCTTCACTACGTTCGCAATGACGAAAATCCTAGTACGTGCATCCAGGATTAACTGGTTCCCAGGCTGGAGCCCATTCGTGACAACTTAACGTCAAACCCAATCACAGACTGCTGTTTGAGTATTAAGCTCAGATTCCCCCTAGCCCCCCCCAAGGGGGGAAGGGGGACTTTGAGCGGAATCTTGTCCCCCCCTTCTTAAGGGGGGTTAGGGGGGATCTGGCCTTAATCGTCAAACAGTAGTCTGTGACAGGGTTTGGCCTTAAGTTGACACCAAGTTTGTTAGTGAGCACGCGAGTCCGACAGGGAATCAATTCCCTGTCTCATAGCTAAAGTCAGTTGAAACTGACTGAAGATTTGCGTCAAACCAATACACATTAACTAACTCTTCAGTCCTCTTTGAGAGGACTTTCGCTATGAGACAGGGGTTTAAACCCCTGTCGGGTTATTGGTTCTACCTTAAGTTAACACCAATGGGCAATGCCGTCTCCTCCTTTCGGCTACTAATAATATTGGGAATTTAACAGAAATTATACTCCGAGCGAGAAACCGGGTTTTTCACAGAATTCACCGTGTCTAACCAAGATTTAGTAAAAAACCCGGTTTCTGACCTATGCCTAGTTCAAGTAAGGTGCGTCAGTTCAAGATTGTCGATTTTTAGCGAAAATAATGGCGACTGACGCACCCTACGACTCAACTCGGTGTGAGCAATATGAGCTGTTTTGATAAGATCGATCGCACTTCATCCAATCCCATCTCCACATCCACCAAAATCTCTCCCACAGTTTTCTGTATCTCTTTCTCCCCCCCTTGGCAAGGGGACGTTACCTCTTTCTCCCCCCCTTGGCAAGGGGACGTTACCTCTTTCTCCCCCCCTTGGCAAGGGGGGGCTGGGGGGGGTGCACAAGCTTGCAGAAACTCAAACTCGGCACTTGACAAATTGACCAATTGGTAGTTGCAATCAAACACCTGTTGACTCGGCCAACCGTGCATACAAATACTCAACTCTGGAATGGCAGCCAAAAGAGCTTTATCGTCCGACCAATCAATCTTATTAACAGGCTTTTTGCCCAAGAAAAACTCGTAATGAGTGATCTCCGTATCCAACAATTCAATTAATCGATAAAGCTCCCGTTCCGTCAAACCCTGAGCTCTTTCGATCAATTCCGGTGCTTTAGCCAAAAGTCTTTCTAACTGCCAATATCCCGGATTTGAGAAACCGATAAATTCCAATCCCGAAGCGTCGATTAACTCGAATAATGTCTCAATATTGTAGTCAACTTCCTGCGGGTGAACGTACATATCGGCAAAACATTCGTCTCGCTGATTTTCTCCGGCCCAACGCTGTTTTTCGTACTTGACAAGACGGTTGGTTTCTGGTAATGAAGCAAAGATTTCACGGCCGACTTTCACACCATCGGGATAGTCGCCTTTTTGAGTTCCTTGCAGAAGTCCGATCGCCCTTTGCATCAATTGAATTTCCCAGCGTCCGAGTTCAGCATACACAAAAATGTGCATCAAGCCACCGCTAGCCAACTTCGTCGCCAGGGATTGAATGCCACGAATCGGATCGGGTAAGTGGTGCAGCACGCCCACGCAGTTGATCAAATCAAACTCGCCTTCTAATTCGGCGGCATCATAAATGCTGAGGTGACGAAAATCTGCTTCGCGCGCGCCCGATCGCCTACAGCGTTCTTGTGCTACCTTCAAGGCACCGGAACTAAGGTCGATCGCCGTTACCGACGCTTCAGGATTGAGGTGAATCAGATAATCGGTACTCGAACCGGTGCCGCACCCAGCATCCAAAATGCGAATATCGAGTTTTTGCGGCTTTTGGCCGGTGCAAAAATTGTAAGCATCCGGCCAACTCCAGCGCCAGTTGTACCCCGGTGGTGGTTCGTCACTCAAAGGATCGGGCGGAAAAGGGAATGTATCGTAAAGGCGACGCACGGCTGCACTGATATCAGGCGAAGTTTCCATAGATTTGGGAATTATCTTGAATTTTGAGTGGGGTCGGGTGAATCCCAGGATATAACATAACGGCTAGAAGCCTTAACACACGAGAGAATGAAACAGCCCGACTGAACAGAAGCAACCTAGCTTCTTCCTTCTTCCTTCTTCCTTCCTCTTCCTTGTAATAAAACTTATCATTTTTTCTCATATAGGCCCTATTAAATCTATACAATAAGTTTCGACAGGCTTTTTAACAAATTAGGGTTGATGAACCCCAAAACATTTTAATCTGAGAAAGTAAGTAGGCCGGAACCTTAAGCTAGGGAAAGGCAAAATTAGTCTGAGCAAACGCTGTAACGATTTAGATAGGGAGCGAAGGAGTCTAATGACTGTAAAAGCAAGTGGCGGAAGTTCAGTTGCGCGTCCGCAACTATATCAAACTGTACCGGTCGCAACAATTTCGCAAGCAGAACAGCAAGACCGCTTTTTACAGCGGGGTGAACTCAGCGAATTGGCGAGTTATTTCAGTTCCGGGGCCTTGCGGATCGATATTTCCGCAACTCTGACCAAAAACTCGGAATTGATCGTATCCCGTGCAGCCAACCGGATTTTTACCGGGGGTTCCCCGCTGGCTTTCTTGGAAAGACCAGCAGAACCTGTGATGGCTATGGCTGGGGCGACTCGTGGCGGTACTGCAACGGTCTCTGAAGGCATGAAACTGGGAACTGTTACCTACGTTGAAGGTCGCGCTGGTGGCAGCAATGGCGGTGGCGGTGGATTCTTGGGACTGGGAAATCTGTTTTCTGGTAACGGTGGCTACAGCGGCCCAATTCCCCCAGGATTTCAGCCGATCAATGTCTCGCGCTACGGCCCTGGGAACATGACTAAATCCCTGCGGGATTTGAGCTGGTTTCTGCGTTATATCACCTACGCGATCGTCGCAGGCGACCCGAATATCATTTCGGTGAACGTCCGCGGATTGCGGGAAATTATCGAAAATGCTTGCTCGTCGGCGGCGACAATTGTGGCAATGCAGGAAATGAAGTCAGCTTCTTTGAGCTATTTCAAAAAGGATAGCGAAGCTGCTGCGATCGTCGGACAATATTTTGACGTCGCTATTACCGAATTCAAAGCCCCCACGCCTTCACCGAAGGTGCGTCAGCGCGAAACCAACGACCAGCAAGGGCTGCAATTGCCTCAAATCTACTTCAACGCAGCGGAAAATCGGGCGAAATTCGTCATGAAGACCGGTCTGTCGTCGGGTGAAAAGATTGAGGTCATCAAGGCGGCTTATCGCCAAGTTTTTGAGCGGGATATCAGCCGCGCCTACAGCCAAAGCATTTCTGACTTGGAATCCAAGGTCAAAAATGGCGAAATCTCGATGAAAGAGTTTATTCGCCGCCTTGGCAAATCTCCTCTGTACCGTCAGCAATTTTTCGAGCCATTTGTCAACAGCCGTGCTGTGGAATTGGCCGCACGTCACTTCCTTGGTCGCGGTTTGAGTTCGCGGGAGGAGTTTAGCAAGTATTTTGCGATCGTCAGTAAAGGCGGTTTGGCAGCCCTGGTAGATGCCATGGTCTATTCTCAGGAATATGCCGACTACTTCGGTGAAGAAACGGTGCCTTACCTGCGTGGTTTGGGCCAAGAAGCTCAGGAATGTCGCAACTGGGGCCCACAAATTGATTTGTTCAATTTCAGTGCTCCTTTCCGCAAGGTGCCTCAGTTCATCACCTTGTTCGCTGGCTACACTCAGCCTCTCCCAGACCAGCACGTTTATGGTGTGGGTAATGACCCGCTGGAAATTCAGTTCGGTGCGATTTTCCCGAAAGAAACTCGCAATCCTAAGAACCGTCCAGCTCCTTTTGGTAAAGACACTCGTCGTATCCTGATTCATCAAGGTGCGGGGATTGATAATCAATTGAGCAACCCAGGTGCTCGTGGTAAGGCTCCTGGTTCTCTTGGACCCAAGGTCTTTAAATTAGACCAGTTACCAAGCAATTATGTAGCTTCCAAGAAAACTGCTCGCGGTGTCTCTAGCAGCTACAGCAATGCTTCCAGCGTTAAATTTACGGAAAGTTCGACTCAAGCGGTGATTCGGGCTGCTTATCTGCAAGTGTTTGGTCGCGATGTGTTCGATGGCCAGCGCCAAAAGGTGGCAGAAATTAAGCTGGAAAATGGCGACATTCCGATGCGCGAGTTTATTCGGATGTTGGCCAAGTCCGATGTGTTCCGGAATATGTACTGGAGCAAGTTTTACGTTTGTAAGGCGATCGAGTATATTCACCGCCGACTCCTGGGCCGCCCTACCTATGGCCGTCAGGAAATGAATGCTTACTTTGACATTTGCGCTAAGAAGGGTTTCTACGCGCTGGTCGATAGCATCATGGACAGTCTGGAATACAACGAAGCTTTTGGGGAAGATACTGTGCCCTATGAGCGCTATCTGACTCCGGCTGGTTTGTCGATGCGGACGATGCGATCGAGTTCCTTTGGTGAGAAAAAGGTCAATGTTGAGCCGACAGCAGAAACTCCTCGGTTTATTGAATTGGGCACTGCGAGTGATGCTGGAGATCTTCAGTTGCAAAGTCGGATTGCTCAAGGTGTCAGCAAGCGCCGCGAACAAACTAAGGTGTTCAAGCTGACGACTACTTCGGACAAGGTAGCTTTGAAAACTTTAATTCAAGCTGCTTACCGTCAAGTTTTTGAACGCGATTTGAATCCTTACGTTGTGAAGAATGAATTCACGGCGCTGGAAAGCAAACTTGGCAACAATGAAATCAACCTCAAAGAGTTCATTGAATGTTTAGGTTGCTCGCCACTTTACGTGAAACAGTTCTATGCACCTTATCCAAATACTAAGGTGATTGAGTTGGGTACGAAGCACTTCTTGGGCCGTGCTCCTCTGAATCAAGCAGAGATTCGGACTTATAACCAAATCTTGGCAAGTAAAGGGATTAAGGGCTTTATCAACGCGATGTTACTCACCGTTGAATATGCTGAGGCTTTTGGTGAGGATACTGTTCCTTATCGTCGCTTCCCGACTTTACCGGCTGCTAATTTCCCGAATACTGAAAGGCTGTACAACCAGTTGACTAAGCAGAATGGTGAGATTGTGGTTCCGAGTTTTGAGCCAGCGACTGCTACCGACAGAAGCTAGATTGATTTGAGATGTGAGATGTTAAATTAGCTTGAATTTAACATCTCACATTAGGGGATGGGCTGGTGTATTTACCAGCCCTTTTTGATTGCTTATATCGTTTCTGGTTGTATCGGAATTATTAAACCACAGAGAACACAGAGGACACAGAGAAAGAGAAGAGAGAAATCATAATTCCGATGTCAACGGATTTGGTATGATTCCCCTAGCTGAAAGAAACAAGACTAATCTCCAAATCCCCTAGCCTTCAAGTGTTTTTCCCAACTAAAACTGGAACTCAGAAAAAATCTTTTAGTATATAAGTATCCTAAGCGATACAGTTTAGCCTTGCGATCGCCATCCAGGTTAAAGTGAGTCGCCGTCACCTCAGCTTCAGTCACGTCAATATTAATTACCCTACCTTTATCCATCTCCCGCTGGTGATACCTGTCTCTGGCTTTCATCATGGTGGTGAACATTGCCGACAACATCGACACGGGACTGTTAATATTAACTTGATTCTCAATACCAGTATCAATTAATCGAAACCCAAAGGTAAACCAGCGTGGGGGTACGGGAGTTGCACCGGATTGTTTGTCATAAATCCACAGCGGGAAATTACTCAAAATTCCTCCGTCTACAATTATGTCATTCCCCAGTTTTCCTGGTTCAAAAAATAGCGGAATACTCATGGACAAGCGCACGGCTTCAGCTACGCTAAAATCTTCAGCACTTTTGAGTCGCAACTGTTCGTACAAAGCATCAGCATCCGCCGAGTCTCTCCGCTGTAAATCGTCGGGAATTACCAACATTTCACCACGACTAAGGTTGGATATTACTACTTTTAATTCTCGGTCTTTTACCTGTTGTTTGACATCAGCAAAAGTTCGTAAATCACCTTTGGCTAGGGTGGATTCCAGCCACTGTCGGAAAGGTAAGGAGGAGTATTCTCCCATCTGGCGACTAATTGTTAGGAAAAGTAAGGTCCATACTGGAGATTGCAAGTCGTCTGCTGGGTCGCCATTTAAAATTAGAGGGCTGTTTTTTTTGCTGAGAAATATGCTATAATCAAGCTGTCCTAGTAATTCTTCTAAGTCATCGATTGACAAGTCTGTAGCCAAAACTGCTGCGGTAATTGCACCGGCAGATGTGCCGGCTAATTTGCGCCACCGGATACCCAAATCGTTGCAGCATCTGAGGGCTCCTAAAAAGGCAATTCCTCGCACGCCACCACCTTCAAAAATGCCGTCGGCATAGATTTGACCCTTGTCGTCGGGAGGTGGAAATTTGCTGAGAATTTTTTGTTTTTCGGCGGGGGAAATCCTGACACCTGGTTCTTGAAGAATTTGCTGGGGATACCACTTGTTCATGGGAAATACCTCGGATTGATTTTAAATGTGAGTTTTGAGATTGACATTTATTATTGATTTTGGTCAGCCTTCATGGCTTCTTTGACTTGTTCTTGAATTTGCGATCGCACTTGTTCGTAAGCTACGGAGGCGCACCAAGGGCGCAGAGACAAAATAGTGGAATCGGGAGTAATCTCAGCCACCAAACAAGTAGGGGGCGGATTGTCCAAAACTAGGGGATGAGATTGGACAATTTCTAATAACTCGGTTACAGTTGGACGGATGGGGCGATCGCCAATATCAATCTTCAAGTCCACCCGCCTAGTCCCCATTGCCGTGGTATTTTTCAGGGTACCATCAAATAACTTATTGTTGGGTACAATTATTTTGACATGATCGTCTGTCACTAAGGTGGTGGAAAAAATGCCGATCGCATCTACAACTCCTTTAACCTCCCCACCTTCGATGGCGTCTCCCACTTCAAAAGGACGTAAACTAATCAACATCACCCCAGCAGCAAAGTGTGATAAAGTATTTTGCCAAGCCAAACCAATCGCCAAACCAGCAGCACCCACCACAGCAACCACACTGGTAGTTTGAATTCCCAACTGACTCAAAGTGGCGATGACTCCGACTACTAAAATCGTAATTTCAGCAGCTTGGACTAAAAATTTGCGTAACGTGGCTTCAGTGCGACTCAGGGCTCGGCGAGTCACGCGCCCCGCAATCCCGATCGCAAACCGCGTCATTAACAAAATGCCAATAGCCCACAGCAGCTTAGGGACAATATCAAACCCCAATTCTATGAATTTTTTGGAAAGTTCTTGGGCGACTTGCAGGGCTTGAATTCTTTCTGTATCTAGTTGGGAATAGAAGGTTTGGGCTATTACTTGAAATTTGGCGATCGCTATCATATTAATTTGTTATTGGTTGTTGGTTATTGGTTATATTGTTGACGGTTGCATCGGAATGATTTAACCACAGAGAACACAGAGAACACAGAGAGAGCGGAGAGAAATGAATAATTCCAATGAAGACAGGAATTGATATTATATCGTTTCCGGCTGCATCGGAATGATTTAACCGCAGAGAACACAGAGGACACAGAGGGAGAGAATAGAGATCTGAATCATTCAGATGCTACCGGATTTGATATTATTTGTTGTTTTGTAGTTTATTCTAATAACCAATAACCAACAACAAATAATTATGATGCTGCTACGCGCGGCAATCTGTGTTTAAAACCGCATAGAATTTCCCAGGAAATGGTTCCTAAAATCCCTGCCCAATCATCAGCGCTAATTTCATTTCCTCCATCTTTACCCAACAAAGTCACCACTTCACCGACTTCTAGATCGGGAATAGAACTCACATCCAGCATTAATTGATCCATAGTCACTGCCCCCACTTGTGGCACAAAACTACCCCGGATTAATACCTTCATTTTATTAGAAAGATTGCGCGGAATGCCATCAGCATAACCGATGCCAACTACCGCAATTTGCGTCTGTTGCTGAGCGACAAATTGATGGCCGTAACTGACACCAGTTCCGGCTGCTATTGTTTTCACCTGTGTCACCCTAGCTTTTACCTGCATGACGGGTTTTAAATTAGCCACATTTTGTAAATGAGGTGCTGGATAAAGCCCGTAATTAGCTAAACCAACTCGGACTAAATCGTAATGCAAGTTTGGGTTAGCCAGGGTAGCAGCCGAGTTTGCTAAGTGCAGGCGATCGGGATTAATTCCTGCTATCTTAAGTTGGGCGATCGCCCGTTCAAAATTCTCCTGTTGTTCTAGCATAATAGTTGGGTCTGGACTATCTGCTGTCGCCAAGTGAGAGTAAACACTAGCCAATTTTAAATGAGGTAAACTCTGGATTAACTGCAAAAATTCTGTGGCCTCTTGCCAAGGTGTACCCAAGCGAGACATTCCCGTATCTAACTTAGCATGAACCGGTACAGATTGATGGAGAGTAGCGAGAACTTCCGAAAATATGAGAGCTTGTTTGACAGTACAAATAGTCGGCTGCAAGTGCCAATGGGCGATCGCTTTTACTTGTTCTGTAGTATAAGTGGCCCCCAGCACCAAAATCGGCGCTGTAATCCCCGCTTCTCGCAACTCAATTCCCTCTGGAATTGTCGCCACTCCCAGCCAACTAGCACCAGCTTGCAAAACTGTTTGACTAACTGCGATCGCACCGTGTCCATAAGCATCAGCTTTCACCACAGCCATCAGTTGCGATCGGGGAGATAAAATATTTTTAAGCTGTTTTACATTGTGAGTTAAAGCTGCTAAATCAATTTCTACCCAAGCCCGCTGGCAAAGTCCACCGTAACCATCGGAAAGTAAATTCGGCGGACATTCTTTAGGCAATGCTTCTGCCGATGTTTGTTCCCTATTCAACATGATTAATCACTCCAACTTCCTCACACTATTAAAATTTTTTCTCAATTCCGCAGGCGATACCTCTGCCATAAATATTGTAGAACAGACCCCCTTCGACTACGTGGCGGTTAAGAACTCAGCTTTGCCAAAGGCTAGTCGAAGGATCGAAGTGGTCAGCATCCCTAGCGTGTTCTTAACAGACTTTTCGGGAGATGCCTATTATAAACTTTTCCAGTTTATCATTTCGATCGATGTTAATTGGTGTATCATATCACCAAAACCACTGAGTCAAAACTATGGACGGACTAGCCTACCTGCACTTAGCAGAAACCTGGGAAACCCCTCCCAGCAAAACTCCAGGAAAAAACTCAACAACGCACCTGAATTTAGCCTCTACTCCTTTGCTATGCTTGCTCCTGGCTTTAAGCATTATTAACTACTTAGTAAATCCCGCACTAGCCATCAAAAAAGGAGATTCAGGCCCGGAAGTTACCGAACTCCAGAAAACTCTCCAAGACGCAGGATATTTTCGTAGCCCACCCACAGGATTTTACGGTTCTGTAACTCAAGCTGCCGTGAAAAAGTTCCAAACAGAAAACAATCTCAAAGTAGACGGAATTGTCGGTCCAAAAACCTTGGCTGCACTGAAAGTTAAGCCCGAAGCTACAGTCCCAGAATCGGCGGCGCAAAAAACACCAAATCCCGATCGCCCACAACCCGACTCTATCGCCCCAAAAAATCCAGACGAATTACAATCGCCTACCAAACAGCAGTCCGAAAAAAATACCACCAAACCACAAGCTTTCCCATCACCTACAGCCCCGGAAAATCCAAATAAATTAGAAGATTCTAACTCCAATAATTCACCCAAAAGACCGATATTTTCTAATCCATTTTTACCCCCATTTATGGTGGAAACTCCCCCACCGCAAGTAGCTCCCAAAAAGCTGATTCGTCCCCGTCCCAAAAGCCAGGGGAAAATGACCTTGAAAAAAACGATTTACGGTAGCATATCCCCGAAATCAATTGTTTATTCAGGTGCTGGTCTGTTTTTTGCTCAAAACATGATGTACAGCCACACAATCACAGTCTACGATCGCAACTTTAAATTAGTCAAGACCATTCCCGATCGCGTAAACTTATCAAAGTTTGGTTTTTCCAAATTCAAGGGTAATTATCAAGGCGCTCCGGTGGAAGCTGCTTTTTCAAATGATGGCAAATATGCCTATATATCAAACTATCAAATGTATGGTGCTGGCTTTGACAATCCCGGTAGTGACAGATGTTCTCCCGCCGCCAAACATGACGAAAGTTTCATGTACCGCATCAATACCCAAACTCTCAAAATAGAAAAAGTAATTTCTGTAGGTGCTGTACCGAAATTCAATGCTGTTTCCCCCGATAATCGGCTGGTGCTGGCGAGTAATTGGTGTAGTTGGGATTTAAGCGTAGTTGACACTCAGAAAAACAGCGAAATTGAGCGGGTAAAATTGGGAGCCTATCCTCGCGGTATTGTGGTCACTCCTGACTCGAAAACCGCCTATGTTGCTGTCATGGGTTCCGCCGATATTGCCAAGGTTAATCTCAGAGATTTTTCGGTAAATTGGTTACGAAATGTTGGTAGTTCGCCCCGTCATTTGGTAATAGACCCCAACGGCAAGTATCTTTATGCTACTTTGAATGGTGAAGGAAATGTCGCAAAAATTAGCCTGGATTCTGGTGAAGTTGTGGACAAAGTTTCGAGTGGTAGTCAGCCTCGCAGCATGACAATTTCTGATGACGGGAAACTGATTTACGTAGTTAACTATTCTTCCAATACTGTCAGCAAGATTAGCACCGGAGATATGAAAGTTTTGCAAACAGTGAATGTGAATTCAAGTCCCATAGGCATTACCTACGATCCGCAAACTAATCAGGTTTGGGTGGCTTGTTATTCTGGTAGTATCATGGTTTTTCAAGATTGATCTCAAATCCTATCTTCATTCTAGGTAATATAGCAGTCCTTGCAGGAGTCGTAAAGTTTTTTACCCCACCCCAACCCTCCCCTTACTAAGAGGAGGGAGCAAGAAATTCAAAAATGATTTAGGATTGGTATAAAAAACAAACAGATGAATTTTAGGGTGGGGTAGGCTAGAAGCCTAGGGAGCATCCTGATTTTGCATAGGCGAAGCATGACCGCAGACAATTTATTCGTGATAACCAGAGATTTACAGCCGTCAGGCGAAAGCCCCTACGAATATATTTGCAAAACACAGATGCACCCGAAGCCTACCCCACCATAAAATTTACTTCAACACCTTGGAACGCCGCACAACATACTGAGAAGATTTAGCTGGTACTTTCCCTTTTTTTGCCATAGCTTGGTAAAGCATGACCGCTACTTCTGCGCGAGTTGCTGTTGTATTTGGCCTCAAAAGTTGGCGCTTCGGATAGTTGACAATAAGACCTGCTTCCGTAGCTGCTGCTACTTGGTCAACAGCCCATTTAGGTATTTTTTGTTTGTCGGTATAAAACTGTAAAGTTTTGGTCGTTGTCTTTGATGGTTTCAGATTCAAGCCGCTAGCCAGAGATGCGATTACTTCCACACGGGGAACTGGTTTTTCAGGACGGAACTCCTGGTTTGGGTATCCTTTTAAGTATCCTGTCTTGACGCTGTAGTCGATGAAAGGAGCAGCCGGATTGCCGGATTCGATATCTTTAAAATCAACTGCTTTGCGACGCGGTTCTTGATCGGACATTTGCTTAATTAATCGCGCTAGTTCCGCTCGCGTTATTGGTTCGTCGGGACGAAATTTGTTGTCTGTGACATCTGAAAAAATTTGCCGATCGACTAATGCTAAAATAAATGGACGGGCCCAATGCTGATCTGGAACATCGGACAATTTGACCGGACCGATTTTTCCTTTAGCTGGTTTAGGTTTGGTAATTATCGGAGCCGGAGTCGAGGGCACAATTGCCTGTTCGGGAAGAACGCTAGCTGGAGGGACAATCACAGGAATTGGCACAATAACTTGCGGTAATGGTGCAACACCAGTTCCCGGAGAGGGGGAGGGAATGACTTGGACTGGGGGGGATGGCAGATCCGAACTAGACGGCGGGGGCGTTAAGATTGTGGGGCGATCGGACACAGCAGCAGGTTGAGAGAATACCGCTGGAAATTGCCAATTGGTAATACCGAATTGACTGGGTTTTTTCCCTATTACCCAAAATAAAATTCCACCCACAGTGCCGAAGGCGACTAGGATCGCAATTAATTCATCCAATCCGAGAGGTCTTTTTTCCCTTGATGGAGGTTGTGAAGAAGACATAATTATCACCTACATATCTATAGATATGCTAAGCTACTATCCCAATCTAAAATCTAAAATCTAAAGTCTATCTAAAATCTCAAATAAAACTATGGCTACCTGGCTTTGCGTAAAACAGTGCGGTGCTTGTTGTTACCTCGACCCCACAGAGCGCCCTGACTTAGACGAGTATTTATCAGAGGAAGAATTGGGACTCTACTTGAGCCTCGTAGGTGATGACGGTTGGTGTGTCAACTTTGACAAAGAAACGCGAGAGTGCGGAATTTATGCCGATCGCCCGCGCTTTTGTCGTGTAGACTCAGAGGTGTTTGAGGATATGTACGGTATTGAGCCTGCTGAGTTGAACGATTTTGCGATCGACTGCTGCTTAGAGCATATTGAAGACCTTTATGGCGATCGATCTTTAGAGATGATCCGCTTCCAGCAACAAGTCGGAAGTATCGCCCATCCTCAAAACTGATAGTGTAATCCCACCAATCAATAATCTATTTCGCCACCTTCAGGTAGATCTGTAACCAAAAGCATTCAATGGATAGCTGCGCCCTAGTCTGGTTACAATGAAAAAATCAAGGAAATATCGCCTAGTTGAGTTGAAAAATGAGCAATCGAGACGGTTTTACAGGCGGATTTATTGCAGGTGCCGCAGTTGGTGGCTTGGTGGGTGCTGTTTTGGGGGCGGTGCTATCGAGACGCGCTGCTGAGGCATTCCTGGCGGACCCCTCAGAGTCCAAGTCCATCAAGGGAAGCAAGGGCAAAAGCAGCCAAATGGAAGCCCAACGCATGGAAGTAGCAAGGCTGAGTTTAGAAGATAAAATTTCCCAACTCAATCAGGCCATCGATGATGTGCGACTCGAAATCCGTGACGTGAATGGCAACGTACAGCACACCAGCCAAAGTTCTTTAGCTGAAGATTCCTGAATCAATTTCAGGTTGCTTAGCATAACCAAAAGCAATTGGCTAGCAGCCCCCGGATTGATCCGTGGGGTCAATTCTACAATCCTCAATCTAGAATCCAACAGCGAAAATCGCTTCACTGCGCCAATTATGCTAAACTAAAACTCAAAGCTTTTCTAAACTTTACTCAACATCAAGCAAAATTTATGAGTTATTCAATAGGGCTTTTGGCAACCACCCTGTCATCATTTCTGCAAATCTATTTCGTTCTCATGATTATTCGGGTGCTGTTAAGCTGGTTTCCCAACATCAATTGGTATGACCCTCCTTTTTCGATTTTGAGTCAGTTAACAGACCCTTACCTTAATTTATTTCGCTCAATAATCCCCCCCCTAGGAGGTATTGACTTTTCTCCCCTGATTGCCTTTTTTGTCCTTCAGTTCGGCTCGGAATTCTTGATCGGTCTTTTAAGCAACTTGCAAACAGCACTTTAGCTAATTAAGTCGAGTTCCAATAATAGAATAATTATAAACCCGACTTTTTTCAGAAGTCGGGTTTATATTTTTAGCGACGCACCACACCAGTAAAACCAGTAGCTTTAAACTGTTTGAGTTTCAAAGGAGTTGGTTGATTAGCCGCCACGGAGATTCTAAGCTGAAAATCGCTGACTCCGGGAGGAACTTCTTCGATGGACCCCAAACGAGTCCGATTCTGCATCACCGGGTTGTCATCGGCATCATAAATTCGACCGAAAATATCAGCATTAACAACAGGTTTACCGCTGGTATTTTCAGCTTTACCAGTAATTAAAAAACAGTTAGCTTCCATGGAACTGCCACTAGAGACGGTTCCTTCTGCCATTTCTGCCGGACATTCGCGATAGGAAAGATCCGATAGTTTAATTTGTGTCAGCGCCCAAGCTGGTGGAGTGAATGCTAAACTAAAAATTCCGATCAGGCAAGTAGCGAAAAACAGGCTGATAGCTCTAAATTTCATAGGTGGCAACGCCAGTATATTTTAAATCTCAGCTTAGCGCGAATTCCGTAGCAAATTGCTAGTTAATCTAAGCCCAAATGCTTTCGCAAGGCGAGGCGCATGACTTCTACGGGGACTGATTCTGTCTCCAGCCAAATTTTTAAGGCGGCGGCTCCTTGTTGAACTAACATGGGGAGTCCATCAATGACTTGGGCTCCGCGAAGTTGGGCATCTTTGAGAAATTGAGTAGGGCTGGGGTTGTAAATTAAATCATAGGCGATCGCACCTGGGGAAATTTGGTCGATCGCAGCTAACGGAATCGGCGACTTTTCTCCGTGGGGATACATCCCCACCGGAGTCGTGTTGACTAGCAAATCTGCCTGAGAAATTAACCTTGACAAATTATCCCAAGTATGAACCTGCAAAGATTTGACAGGTATAGGAGAATCAACCCAACTCTGCTGAAATTCGGCCAAATTTTGCTGCTGGCGCCCCACAACATGAATCTGGGCACAGCCCAATTGAGCACAGCCGGCCACCACCGCTCTCGCCGCGCCCCCATTTCCCAAAATTACGGCTACTTTCTGACTCCAATCGGACTCCCCCCTAGCCCCCCCTTGGTCAGGGGAGTGAGAGGATTCGGCAGTCATATTGCCACTTTCTAAGGCAGATTTCACCTCTGTAGCCCCCCCTTGGTAAGGGGAGTGAGAGGATTCGGCAGTCCTATTGCCACTTTCTAAGGCAGATTTCACCTCTGTAGCCCCCCCTTGGTAAGGGGGGGTTGGGGGGGGTTGCAGCGGGGCGAGAAAGCCTTCCACATCTGTATTTGTACCGCACCAACCTTTGTCAGTTCGGTATACGGTATTGACAGCACCGATCGCACGAGCAATGGGAGAAACCTCGGACAACAGGGGTAAGATTGCTTGTTTGTGGGGAATGGTGATGCTAAATCCCCGCAAGCCGATCGCCTCAAAGCCTAAAAGAGCAGCTTTTAGATCCTCTGGTTTTACCGGAAATGCTAGGTAAACAAAATCGACTCCCAAATGGGAAATCGCAGCATTGTGCATCACCGGTGACAGAGAATGGGCGATCGGATCACCAATCACTCCCAACAATTTAGTAGTACCTTTAATCATTTTTTGAATTGACGGTTGACTGTGAGCTATTAGCTGTCAACCATCAACTGTCAAGCATCAACCGTCAACTGTCAACTCTTTGGCGTCAGCCAAAATTGGGTTGACATCAAACCAATAATCGTCACCATAACGGTACTCAAATACCCACAGGCTGCGCAACAAAATTTGATATTTAGTTTCTCCGCTGACTGTTTTGGCTGAGGATACTTGCTTCAACAGTTCCCACTCATCAGGCTCGATCGCCAAAGTGAGTTGATGACGCCGCTGAACAATTACCTTTTCCAAGGTTTCCCTAGAAAGCGGTGGATCTTCTCTCTGGAGACAACCATAAAGTAGTTGCAGCAAATTACGGACGTGTCCGCCACTAACTCGACAGAGGCGATCGAGGGTTTCGGGAGAATCAAAAATCTTACCAATCAAAGCATAGCGTTCGTTTTCCTGCACCATGGGGAAAGCGCGAGCCAACACCATCTGGCGCAACAACTCTACACCCTCTGTACACTCAGAACCATCGCGACTATGTACCGGGACCATTGGTAACACCTTGGGATCGACCCCAAACCGATTGGTCAACTGACCCAAATCGTTAGAAAATATCAACACCAAAGGAATGGTATAAACTACGTGACAATTGAGTCTGGCCAACTGTTCGCCGCGATCGACAAACAGATATTCCGGCTGAAGTCGTCCTGTGGGCTTAGCGCACAAATGTATGCGATCGAGATTATCAATAATCACCACCAGGCCTCGTTTTCCCCGACTTTTGAGAGCTTGAGTAGCTGGTTCCAGCAACTCCTTATTCAGAGCATCCAAAATTACATTAGTTCGCGGCTCCAAATATTGCCTCAACTCCGATCGCAAATTCGGAGAATCCTTAGCTTTGGCAGTAATTTTACCAATACCAAAAGCCAAAGAAAATTCTCCCTCCGTACTCGCACTTATTTCCCCCACACCCGGAAAATTTGCGTCAGCTTTCAGATCGATTTGAGTTTGAAAAACATCTGCCACCCCCTTCAGCAAAGCCTTAAAACCTGTCGGTTGCAGCTTAATTTTTAGTTTCTCAATACTTTCGCTCACCTGACGAGCCACACTCAATAAAATGTCAGTTATATCCACATCTGCCATATCCAAGTCCTTGCTAGACTCAAAGTAGACTACGTGAAACCCCTGATGTTCCAATTCAGATTGGAGCCGTAACAATTCTGTAGATTTACCGCAGCCAATGTGCCCAGTGAATAATTGGCAAGTGGGTTCGTCAGGGGATAGACGGCTGATAGTCCGCTCCAATTGTTCTACGATTGTGCCACCCCTAACCGAAGAGAATTCGATGTAATATTTTTTGTCTTCTGAATTTGCTACTGCGATGGTGTAGCTGGGATTGCAAACCTTATAAAATCTCTGTAAATCTAGTTCCATACCCTGTCCACTCAAATTTATATTATACCCTAATACCTTATTCATTTCGCTATCTTAATTATCAGCCCAAATTGCGAATTTATTCTCATGTTTTTAGATGGGCGATTTTAATATTTCTCCCCCAAATTAATCCGTGCAGTAGAAAAAAACTGCTTTCGACCACATAAAAATCACTGACGAAGATTTGGCGATAATGTTCTCGAAGGGCATGGCTTATTTTAGTACAGTTAGTGAATCAAAAAAGCAGGTACTAAGTAAACCCACTTTAAAAAAATAGAAGATCCAGAAACCAGACTGAGTAAAAAAGTCTGGTTTCTCACACCAAAGGATTTTACGTTTAATAGACATCTGCCAAAAAGCCTGTCAAGGGGAGGCAAGATTCCTACCTACCATCATTTTAGGAGATTTCTAATATCGCATCTGGCTGGCTTATGGGAAATCTGAAAGACAGTTGCCCAAAATCCAACGGATGTTAGAACTTTACAAATTTCAATAGACTTCTCTGAAACAGTCAAGAACAGGAATCCTGCCTGTGCCACAGGAATTATGGGAGAGCAATAAATGCTGAAATCTAGACAGGGTAAGCGATTTAGGAATTTTTGAATTAGGGGTTGCCACAGCCATAATCTGTGTGCTATCATTAGTTACTGTCATCGAGGAGAGGTGGCTGAGTGGTCGAAAGCGGCAGATTGCTAATCTGTTAAGGGTGTTAACATCCTTCGAGGGTTCAAATCCCTCCCTCTCCGTTTAGTATCTAATAGCTTCAAGCTCTAGGAACCAGATTGAGTAACTGGGGATGTGCTTTCCCCCTAAATAACGGGATATGCAGAGGTGGTGCGTAGGGAGCATCCCTATTTTGTATTGGCTATAGCATTCCCGCAGAAAATTTATTAGCTCACGCCAGAGATTTACAGCGGTCATGCTTCGCCCCTACGAATATATTGGCAAAATTGAGATGCACCCAGTGGGTAATATCGTTTCCGGCTGCATCGGAATGATTTAACCACCTCGGTATCGGTTTTAGCTTTACTTGTGTCGATTTTCCTTTAAAGAGGTAGAAAAGTTTGTGGCTGTTGACTCAGAAATGGCTTCAAGTCGCTGTTTTTCTGACAAGTCAATTGCGTTGGTTTATGACGCATATTTGTTACTTTTAAGTGATGATGTCAGTTTCTCGGCTAAATACGGACAAGTAATTTTCGACAAAGCTTTCATCTTTGGAATTGATATCGACGGAAACTTTTTGATGCTAACCGCAGAACAAGTCGGAACTGTAAAAAAAGAATTAGTTCTTGGTTCCAAAGCAGGGGGTATGTTTTTGGAGGTTTGGTTGGACGCGGAATAGCAGCATAGTTGTCAAATAGTCACTAAAAAACCCCCTAGAAATAAACCTAGGGGGTTATTGTTTTATACCCTTATTTATGGGGGTAAATTATACTTCGACTAAAGTAGTACCTTCTGCTACGCCCAGATAATGCCGAAGTATCACGTCAACGCTGTTGCCACAAGCGGATGCGATGAGTAGTAGTGCGTTATTGTCATGGGCGTTAGCGTGTGCCGTAAGCGTGATGTACGTGTGCCGTGTGTGGTAGGGAGACAAGTATCCACTTATCAAACCTTGTTCGATTAGTTGGGTTACTACACCAGGATAATGATACGTTTTTTCAGTGCCATCAGCTAGTGTGCTTGTTGTCGAACTACCTACCCATGCCCTAGACACTAAATCTCGTGTCAAGTGCTTACCTCGGAAACCGGAAAAAATTAATCCCTCAGCTTCACCTTGGCTTTTTAGCGTTAGCAGTAGTTGCTTTAGTCGAGAGTTTTCCCCAAAGTAGAACAGTCTTATTTCACCCGTTTTAGTCTCTTTGACCTTGCGGGTGGAATAACCTAACGATTTAGAAAATCGAATTAGATTACGCTCAAAATCAACATCTTTCCATGTCAGCGGAAAGGCTTCTGAGGTACGACATCCTGTTAGAAAGTAAAACTCTATCAAGGGCGCTAAGGCTTTATAAGTCTTGTTACTGGACTCGCAAAATGCCTTGATAATGATATCGCGTTCTATTTTGTTAAAGGCACGACGGTCATTTTCTAACTCTTTCTCATCCTGTACTTCGTGCCACTGAATCAACACGCCATCCACAATCCGAGAAGCATACTTTTGTTGAGTCGTAACCGCTGGCGAACTGTACTTGTCGCCTACAAACGGATTATTGGTTGTAAGCGATGTCAGTAACCCTTTAGACTTACAAAAGTCAAAAGCTTTAGATAATTCACTTATTAGGTAGGACTTTCTACACGTTGATAGCAGACTAATTTGGCTACCTAGAGTAGAATCATCAATTCTCAAGGTTGATATGGGAGTATCTAATTCCTTGTATTTGTTATTTTTTTTATCCCACTTACGCCCGTAAATTGCATTACTAAACATGGTGCAAAAAACATCCTTAAACGTGGTTTCCTCAACAACAGTTTTCTTCCACTCTAGGTATGCCTCCCACATTTGACCTACGGTGATTTCAGGCTCTACTTGTACCGTACCAGGCAACTGTAAAACTTCGGCTAATTTAGCGTATTTACCGCCACCTAAGCTGTACTTAGCAAGGGTAGGGTCAAACAGTTTTTCCCACTCTGGATGGTCTAAATCCGCTTCAAGCGCGATTGCAATTTGCGTGGCACGTTTCCAGTCTTCAGGTTCATCAGCAGAGAAGCCGTATTTGCCTATCCCTAAGCACTTAGGCTTACCTTTAAGGCTTTTGCCGTCTAGTTGCTCCCAAAGAGGGTTATGACGCTTAGGAAACCGCAGTGCGAGACTTCCTTTGTCAGCGTACACGGCAATATCGCAAGCGGGTTGAGCCTTGGATTGAACTTTCATGGGGTAGTCCTCTATAAGTATTGAGTTTTCAAGGTTCTGAAATTCTAGACAAAATCTAGATTATTCTAGCTTTTACCTATCTTGTTTTATACCCTTATTTATGGGGGTAAAGCTTTTAGCTAGTATAACACATATTTTCTCGCTACGCGCCAGTAGCGAGAAAAACGCTTTAAATCTATGTAGCCATCATAGCGAACAAAGGGTTCTGGGGATAAAATTTCAACAGGGAGCGATCGCCCAATTGTGATACAAATATCCTGAAACCGAGGACTGGGACTTTCCGTAGTCACTATTTGATTGGCACTGAATTCTTGAGCAAAAGCCATAACTTCTGTCGCCACATCGCCGCGACGAATAATTACTGGCAATTCCAGCAAACATTCGTAAATAAACAAGATGCGCTTGAGACTTAACTGCCATTCATCGATTAGCGCATCATCCCAAACCCAAATCGCCGGCGCATTTGGGTAGGATTTTAAAACGGGACCTTCGGGGTTTAGACAGTCTCCATGTAGCCAAATAATCGGATTGTTCATAAATGTGTAATCGGGAATCGTGAATCGGAAATTGGTGACGATCACCAACCAATAACAAATAACAAATAACAAATAACAAATAACTAATTAGCGACGTTTTTGAGGACGATTCCAACTTTGAGAACCGCCACTGCGATCGACCTTTTCTGCCGCAGGAAATAACTTCCCTTCCAAATATTCGTAACTCCCCTCAAAATCACATTGTCCGTACAGAGGACAATCGGCACAATACACCCCCTTAGTGTAACGTTCCAAATTCTCCCGATTAAAAAAATAAGCCTTGTGACTAAAAGTGCTAGCTACCCACTGCCAAGAAAGATTATTGCTCGCCGGATCTCCATCTAGCAAATGTGCCAAAAACCAGCGAGCTCCAGCTTGCCAGCGCACTTTGCGCCAGTGCACGAGATAAGCGGCCATCCACATCCGCTGGTGATTGTGTAAATAACCAGTTTCCCGCAACTGCTGGCTGAAACTATCGATACAAACCAAACCAGTCGTCCCCTCAACGATATCTTCGGGCATGATTTCGCTGTAAGATGAAGCGGTATAGCCAGTTTTATAGGGTTCCCGGTCTTGCCAAATCCCCTCTCCCAATTCTGCATAAAGTCGCTGCCAATAATCCCGCCAACCCAACTCGTTGACAAGTTTCACTGCATCTTCTTGATGTCGCACCTTTGCTAGCACCATATCCCGGACTTCTGCAAGGCTCAAAACGCCGTAACGTAAATAGGGCGACAAGCGAGTTACCGCGCCGTTGAGAAAGTTGCGGGTTGAGCTGTACTTGCCGGGATCGACTTGTTGTAGTGCTGTTTCGGCGGCTTTACGCCCGCCTAGGGTGGGGGATACGTGACTGTCTCTGGCGGCGGCTTCGGGGAACTGTTGGCGCAGGTAGGTAATTAATTCTTCGCGGCTGGCAAATTCCCGCTTCATGTCCTGAGTCATTTTTCTTAATCCCCTGTTATTCTTCCTGAATGTTAAAGCTATACACTCAAGGTTAAATATCATAGCAAAATCTTATGGCAACTTTTCCGACGGACGCTAGTGCGATCGTCAGCTCAAGTACACAACTCAAAAATAGCGAAATTCAAGAGTTCGATCGAGCCATGATGCGTCGCTGCATAGAATTAGCCCGTCGCGCCCTCGGCAAAACTGCTCCCAATCCCCTCGTGGGTGCTGTAATTGTCCGCGACGGCAAAATTGTCGGCGAAGGATTTCACCCAGGTGCGGGCCAACCCCACGCCGAAGTTTTTGCACTCCGGGAAGCTGGGGAACTCGCGGCCGGAGCCACGGTTTATGTGAACCTAGAGCCTTGTAACCACTATGGACGGACTCCTCCCTGTTCCGAAGCTTTAATTCAGGCTAAGGTGGCAAAAGTAGTGGCTGGGATGGTCGATCCGAATCCTTTGGTGGCTGGAACAGGACTTGCTCGGTTGCAGGCCACTGGCATTGAAGTTGTGGCTGGGGTAGAAGAGGAAGCTTGTCAGAAACTGAATGAGGCTTTTGTACACCGGATTTTGCACCGACGTCCTTTCGGAATTTTCAAATATGCGATGACTTTAGACGGTAAAATTGCTAGCACTACCGGTCACAGCGCTTGGGTAACAGGCGAGGCGGCTCGGAGCGAAGTACATGGGGTGCGTGTCGGCTGCGATGCTGTGATTGTGGGAGGAAATACGGTGCGTTTGGATAATCCTCAATTGACTAGCCATCAACCCGATCGCCATAATCCCCTACGGGTGGTGATGAGTCGATCGCTCGATTTGCCCAAGTCGGCTCGTTTGTGGGAAACCTCTGGTGCACCTACTTTGGTGTTCACTGAACCTGGGGTTAATCTGGAGTTTCAAGCATTTTTGATGGCAAAAGGGGTGGAAGTTGTGGAATTGTCGCCACTGACACCGACTAATGTTATGGGTTATTTGTACGATCGCTCTTTTCTGTCTGTACTGTGGGAATGTGGCGGCACTCTGGCGGCAAAAGCAATTGCTGACGGTGCGGTGCAGAAAATTATGGCTTTCATTGCTCCTAAAATTGTCGGAGGTTCCCAGGCTCCAACTCCTGTGGGAGATTTGGGGTTTGCCAAAATGACTGATGCTTTAACTTTAGAGCGAGTTTCTTGGCGCACCGTGGGTACAGATTGTTTGATAGAAGGCTATTTGAAAAGTCAAGATTGAAAGTTAAAAAGCCGAAGCAAATCTCTATTTTTAGTTTGGAATTTTTAACTTTTAAGTATTTCTATGCTTGAAATTTTGATTTGGAGTTTGATGGTTGGCAGTCTGGGTTTAGAGTCGGCGCTGGCGGGGGTGTTCATCAACCGCGAGCTATTGGCTATGGGGCAACAATGCGATGAGGAGGAGGAAGTTTTGACTCGCTACGAATCTCAAGAGGAACATTTAGCTGGCCGAGATAATTCGCCATCTAACGGCAATCCTAGACCTGATACTACGGTTGTGGAGTATAAAATTGTGCGGGCTAACAGCGATTTATTTCGGAATCCTGCTATTTTTCAAAAGCTGTGTCGAGAAGAGGCGGAAGTTGGCTGGATGCTGCTAGAAAAACTGGACGACAGGCGGGTGAGGTTCAAACGTGCGATCGCCCTTCGGGATAGCCAGAGGTCAGATTTGCCAGCCTTTGACCCTTACCGCAGTCATTACGGTCCCATGTTGAATGGAACTACTTTGGCAGGGGCGATCGTGTTTCTGAGCGCCATGGTACTTCCTGCTATTTTGGGCTATGCTTTGGTGTCTACGACTCTAATCAGAAATCGGTCGAATGTGCCTTTGGCTCCTATTCAATCTATGCCTTCTCCGGGAGCGCGAGATAATACGAATTAAGACTTGGGTGATTGATGATATTATGTGAGTAGTTAGTGCTTGATTTTTTAATGATTAAAAATTAAGCACCTTTGACCAAAAGGTTACGGATATGATATTGGAATTGAAAGATAGGGCGCGATCGCTTCTCCAGAGGGCATTGAATAATACACAAGCTGACTTTCGTGAGGGACAGTGGGAAGCGATCGCCTCTTTAATTGAAGAGCGATCGAAACTCCTGGTAGTAGAGCGTACAGGTTGGGGCAAAAGCTTAGTCTATTTTCTCGCAACTGGGCTGCTACGAGATAGAGGAGCGGGCCCCACGATCTTGATTTCACCCCTGCTCGCTCTGATGCGAAACCAAATTGTCGCTGCCGAACGAATTGGCATTAAAGCAGCAACAATTAACTCCAGCAATACCGACGAATGGCAACTCGTAAAAAATCAGTTGCTAGCAGGACAAGTCGATGTTCTCTTAATTTCCCCCGAAAGACTCGCAAATGAAGACTTTACAAACACCATTCTGTTACCAATTTCTCAGAAAATTGGGCTATTTGTCGTCGATGAAGCCCACTGCATTTCCGACTGGGGACATGACTTTCGACCAGATTATCGGCGGATTGTCCGAATTTTGCAATCCCTTCCTCAAAACATACCAGTTTTAGCCACAACTGCTACAGCTAACAACCGAGTTGTCAACGATATTGTCGAGCAATTAAGTGCAAATCTCCGCGTCATCAGAGGAAAATTAATCAGAGAAAGCTTGCAACTCCAAAATATCGCTCTTGGAAGTTCAGCAGCAAGAATGGCATGGTTAGCAGAACAATTGCCCAAGCTACCGGGAAGCGGAATTATTTACACCCTAACTGTCAAAGATGCCGAACGGGTTGCCGACTGGTTAACAGAGCAAGGAATTAATGCTAAAGCTTATCACAGCAGGAAAAATAACGAAAAGAACAATAGCGATCGGGAAAATAGCGAGAATAAAGATAGCGATAGGGAAGCTTTAGAGGACAAACTTCTTAACAACGAAATCAAAGTCTTAGTTGCAACTGTAGCTTTAGGAATGGGTTTTGACAAACCCGATTTAGGATTTGTCATTCATTACCAGCGTCCCGGTTCGGTCGTTCATTATTATCAACAAGTAGGGCGAGCGGGTAGAGCCGTAGAACAAGCCTATGGTATCCTTTTAAGCGGCGATGAAGATGACGACATTACCAACTATTTTATCAGAACAGCTTTTCCTCCACAAGCCCATACGCAGGAAGTTTTAATCGCGCTTAACCAAGCAGATAACGGCTTATCTGTTCCCCAGTTAGAGCAAGAAATAAATTTGTGTAAAGGGCAAATTGAGAAAGTTTTAAAACTGCTGTCTCTCGAATCACCAGCCCCGGTAATCAAGCAAAATTCCAAGTGGTATGCTACCCCAGTTGACTATCAGCCAGACACTGATAAAATCGAACGTTTAACGCAAATTCGCCGCCAAGAACAAGACAGAATGCGAGAATATATGGGCGAAAACCAACAATGCCTCATGGCTTTTATCGCAAGAGAATTAGATGATCCCAATCCAACTAACTGTGGCAAATGTGCGGTGTGTTTGGGTCAACCTTTACTGCTAGAAACCCCTTCTATGGAAACGGTAAATCAAGCAATCCAGTACCTGCGACGGTGCGATCGCATTATCGAACCCCGGAAACAATGGCCTCCAGGAAAAGCATTGCCAACTTACGGTTTTTCTGGAAAAATTAAACCTAATTTAATAGCAGAATCCGGCAAGGCGCTGTCTTTATGGGGTGACGCAGGTTGGGGAGAATTAGTTAAACTAGGTAAGTATCAAGATAATAATTTTAGTGACGCACTGGTTGAGGGCGCTTTTGAAATGATTCAGCGCTGGCAACCTGAACCGTTTCCGACTTGGGTGACTTGCGTACCTTCTTTAAATCGTCCCGACTTAGTGCCTAATTTTGCTCAACAACTGGCAGATAGATTAAATTTGCCATTTCAGCCAGTTATTCGGAAAATTCGTCAAACACGAGCTCAAAAAGAAATGAATAACAGTTATAAGCAAGCTCATAATTTGGATGGTGCATTTGCGATCGATACTTGGGAAGGAATCAAAGGAACAGTTTTCTTAGTTGACGATATGGTAGATTCCCGGTGGACTTTTACAGTCATTGCAGCACTTTTACGTCAAGCTGGTAGCGGGTCAGTTTTTCCTATAGCATTATCCCTCAACTCTCTCGCCGATTAGATATATGAATCACGTACTACCGCCAGATACTCAAGCAATTTTACTCTTGTGCGCTAGCTTCGGGCAAAATCGGCAAACAGAACCACAGCCCCTAACGCTTAGCGAATATAATTCTTTGGCTGGTTGGCTGCGCGAAAATCAGATGCGCCCAGAGGATTTGCTAACTCCAAATTGCTTAAACCTATTACAAAATAATCCGGCAAATAACCTTGATTTTTACAGGGTTTCGGCTTTATTAGAACGGGGGGTAATGCTGAGTTTAGCTGTTGAAAAATGGACAAATCAAGGGCTGTGGATATTGGGAAGAAGTGACTCTCAATATCCCAAGCGCCTCAAGCAAATATTGCAACATTTAGCACCAGCAATTCTCTATGGAATTGGCAAGATAAAATTGCTATCTCAGGGAGGATTAGCTATTGTTGGTTCTCGCCATGTTGATGCAGAAGGACTCGATCGCACTCAGAAAATTGCACAGGCTTGCGCCCAAGAAGCAATGCAGGTAGTTTCCGGTGGTGCGCGCGGGGTAGATACTGCGGCAATGTTAAGCGCGCTGGAAGCGGGAGGAACGGCTGTTGGCGTACTGGCTGACAGTTTGGCAGCTTCTTCTGTGGCTGGAAAATATCGCGCTGGCATTAAAGAAGGTAGGCTGACTTTAGTATCTGCTTGCGATCCGAATGCTGGTTTTAATGTTGGCAATGCGATGGGGCGAAACAAATATATTTATGCCTTAGCCGATCGCGCCCTTGTAGTAAGTTGTTCGGGAGGTACGGGCGGTACTTGGGCTGGTGCAATAGAAGCCTTAGAAAAGATAAAAGATGTGCCTGTTTTTGTGCGGATAGATGATGCCGTACCAGAAGGCAATCGCCAACTGCTGAAACGGGGAGCACAACCTTTGCCATTTCCATTTATACCTGGTAGTTCATTAAGGGGAATTTTAAGGAAAATTAGGGAGGAATCTAGATCGGAATTTGGCTCGATGGCAACTGAAGCATCAGCCAATTTTTCTAAATCTGCTGATGCGAGGGAAAACCAACAACCGCAAGATTCGCTGTTAGAAATTGAAGTGGTAGTTACAGATGTGGAAGTGACACACTCATTAACATCGGAGATTGTGGTAAATCAATCGCTTTCAAACTCTGGAGTGGAGATTGTACTCGCAGAAACAGAAGTGGAAGCGTCAGCCCCAGAGGAAAAAGATGTTGCATCTAAGGGAACTTCACAAGATGCGATTCCCTACGGGATATCTTCGATTAACGCACACAGGAACACACAAGCAGTCGAATACCCTCCCATAGATATTTACGAAGCAGTTTTACCGTTCATTCTCAGTCATTTAGAGCAACCGTTAGATGATAAATCTATAGCGGAACTTCTGGATGTTCAAATAGGGCAAATGCGGCTGTGGTTAAAAAAAGCAGTAGCAGAAGGTAAGGTAATCAAAACTAATAAGCCAGTGGCTTATGTAGCCAATCAACAAGGAGCTTTATTGTCTTTGTTAAATGAAAGTGCATAACCCAATGTGACTCCAACTTCCGTGGGGTAAATCATTCAATTATCTACCGAAAATTTCCCATCTAAAATCGATAAACTCCTTAATTTTGTGACGGTGTTATGGAAGGAGCCGATGTCAATGTCAAGTTATAATTTGTATCACCTTCAAATTGAGAAACGCGCAGAAAATAAGTACCAGCAGGCAAAGCCCCATTACTCACAATCTGTTCCGCAGCCGTACCTAAATTATTAGACGAAGCAATAATACCACTCAATCCCACTGCGCCTTGACCGTTGATATCCTGAATTAATTCTAGGTCTGCATCTGCACTCAAACCATCCAGAGTTGCACTGAAAAGACTAGGAGTATTCAATACAAAACTATAAATATCCGTTGGTTCCGCAGCACCTACAAAATCATTTAAATTTTTAGTTCCTGTGAGAATATCTAGGTTTTTAGCAACACTTAAATTATCAGCAACATCTGGTAATGTACCCAAAAGTCCTTCGGCTTGACCAAATTGAATGTAGTGCTCGATCGCACTTTTAACCACCCCATTTCTCACTGCTGCTGCTACCAGCGGATACTTGGCTAAATAAAATGCTGGATCGAAGAAAGGACTGGGTTTGCGAATTTCTGTTTGACCGATTTTCAGAAAGTGTTCAAAGGCTGTAACTTGATTGGTTTGAACTACTCTTTGAACGTCGGGGTTACTGCTTAGGTAAAAACTAACATCAAATAAAGGGTTGGGACTTCGACGCTCAAATTGACCGTAGGCAATAAAATGATCGGCACCAGAAAATTTATTTTTTTCTCCTGATACGGCTACATCCGTGTTTGTTTCTAAATAATAGCTGGCATCAAATAGCGGATTGGGGTCGCGATTTTCAAATTTGCCAATCTTTTGGTAGTGATCGAAGGGACTCGATACCGTGCCTCTGGCGACGGCTACAGCAACATCGGGGTTGTTTTCGAGGTAAAATTTGCGATCGAAAAGAGTTCTGAGGGTTAGCATTTTTATAACAATCTATGTACACTTAACCTGGAAAGTGGATAATCACATTTAATCAATAATCCAGTTCATATCAAATTTTTGTGAAGGTGTCTAGGTTATGGCTAAATCTGCACTGATGGCAATGCTGCGCCGCGCTTCGATAATTGCCCAGAAGTCAATGGCAACGGGTATTCCGGCTGATGAACTGCTGGGGATGCTCACAGATCGCACTTCCAATTTTCCCATATCTCGGCGCGGATTGCTACGGGGGGGTTTGGCGACGGGGGCGGCGCTGGCTGCTGCGACTTTGACGCGGGAGGGAGAGGGGGCTTTTGCTCAACAGCAAGGTCGATCGCCCATTTTGGTTGTCGGCGCGGGAATTGCGGGTTTGACGGCGGCCTATCGCTTGCGTCAAGGGGGTGTACGTGCCGATATCATCGAGGCAACTAACCGCGTGGGGGGGCGGATACGCACTATTCCCAAGGTGGCTGGAACTTTGATTTCGGCGGATGTGGGAGGAGAATATATTGATAGTGGCCACACTACTTTGATTTCCCTGGCGACGGAATTGGGTTTGCGGGCGATCGATTTAGCTCAGGCGCAGACGGGATTGGTCAAGGATACCTTTTTCTTGCAAGGACGGCGATTTTCTATGGAACAATTAATCACCGATTTTGCGCCTATTGCTAGTAAAATTAGGGCTGATTTGCGGGGAATTGGCAATAACCTTGACTATCAAGATTTTACGGAAACAGCCGAAAGAGTAGACAATCTTTCCATCGCTGAATATTTAGATAGTGTAGATACTAGCGTCATTGTTAAGCAGTTACTCCGCATTGCTTACACTACGGAATATGGTCTAGATGTGGACGAACAGTCTGCCTTAAATTTGCTGTTTTTAATTGCTTCTGAGGCTGATAGTTTTCAGTTGTATGGTGACAGTGATGAGCGCTATCAAATTGAGGGTGGCAACAGTCAAATTGTCAATGGTTTGGCTGGTCAATTGTCTGGTTCCATCGAAGCAGGGACTGTTTTGGAAGCGATTAATATTTTGCCGGATGGCCGTTATCGGGTAAGTTTGCGATCGGGACAAAGTGCATTCGATCGCACTTATGAGCGAGTTTTGTTAACTTTGCCCTTCAGCACTCTGCGAGATGTTAATATCAATGTGCCTTTACCTCAACCGAAACGACGGGCGATCGAGCAATTGGGCTACGGTACTAATTCTAAGTTAGTTACGGGCTACCGCAGCCGTCTCTGGCGGGAACTTTATAAATCCACGGCTTCTGTGTTTACAGATTTAGGATTCCAAAATTGTTGGGAAGCTACACCTTTTGCTCCTACGCCTAATGCCTTAGTTACTAATTTTACAGGAGGCAAACAGGGTTTGGCGATCGGTAGTGGCATTCCTGAAGATCAAGCCAAAAAATTCTTGGGACAATTTGAAAAAGTTTTCCCCGGAGTGAAAGATTTGCGATCGGGTAAAGCTGTGCGAGCTTTTTGGTCTGGAGAACGTTATTTTAAAGGTTCCTATTCTTGCTACTTAGTCGGACAATGGACGCAAATGCACGGCGTTGAAGGCGAAAAAGTTGGCAATTTATATTTTGCAGGGGAACACACCTCCCTAGAAAATCAAGGCTATATGGAAGGTGGTTGCGAAACTGGACAAAGAGCAGCTTTGGAAATTTTGCAAGATTTAGGTTTGACAAGTTCTGCTAATGCTTTGAATACTCGTTCAGCTAGTAGTTTGAAAACTCGTAGGCCTAGTCGAAAAGTTCCGGGAGCAAGGACTAAAATATGATTGGGTGCATCTGTGTTTTCCAAATATATTCGTAGGGGCTAAGCATTCCGGGAGCATCCCGATTTTGTAGGGGCGAAGCATTCCGGCCGTAAATCTTTCCTTTTAACCAATAATATCATTTCCGGTTACACCGTCAGGTGATGTTGACAGTTGACGGTTGACAGTTGACGGTTGACAGTTGACGGTTTACGGTTGACGGTTGACAGTGAACAGTGAACAGTGAACTCGAATTTACTATTCCGATGAAGAGATGATTTGATATTATATAAAATCCTCTCTTCATCGTCCTGTATTAAACTCTCTCTTCTCTTGCTTCGCGTACTTCGCGCCTTCGCGGTTAAATCATTCCGATACAACCGGAATTGATATAACTTATCTGCCGAAATGCTTCGCCCTGACTACTCCCAATTTGTGTGGGAAAATCAATGACAAACTTACCTGGCATAATCGCATTCTCAATTCTACTGGCAATGCTGACATCAGCTAAATCTTTACTGGCGAATACCCCAACTCCTCTGGCTCAAAATCGGGAAATTGATGAACCTTTTTGCTACATGAAAACTCCCGATGGCAAAACCGTAGATTTAGGTAACTTGTGCGAGCAAAAACCAGCATCAAGAACTTCCCAAAGTTGTATTAGCGGTTCCAATATAGCCAAGTCTATTTTGATTACTAATGTAAATTATGAGGGCAATTTTTTAAGTGGTAAAATTGTCAATCAAAGCTGTAAAGTTGTCCAAAATATCAAAGTCAATTATGAAGTTTTGGATGAGTCAGACAATCTCATAGACAACGGATTTATCTCGGTTCAACCAGTTGCTGTGGAACCGGGAAAGTCCGCTATTTTTCGGGGAGAAGTGATAGCGGGGGCGAAGGTAGTCGCAACTCATGTTGATTTTAAATTTTAGATTGGAGACTGGAATAATTGAATTATTTAATAATTAACAGCAACTCCGGCTGGACAAAAATTGCGTCGCCTGGACGCTTTCTGTAAAGAAAGATTTTCTATATTTGCGCGATCGCTGGTATTATATTTTGGCTCATATATAGCAATCCTTGCAGGAGTCGTAAAGTTTTTACCCCACCCCAACCCTCCCCTTATATCGTTTCCGGCTGCATCGGAATGATTTAACCACAGAGAACGCAGAGAACACAGAGGGAGATAAGAGAGATGAATAATTCCGATGTTACCGGATTTGATATTACTAAGGGGAGGGGGTAAGAGAGAAATTTCACAAATGATTTAGGATTGCTATATCTCTAGAAACATAACTTGCAGAGGTAAAATATCTTGAAAACGCGATCGACTTATTGGCAAATCCTACCCTACCTCCGTCCCCAAAAGCAAACCATCGGTAAAGCATTAGCTTGTACCTTAGTATTTACTGTCTGTTGGCCGATTATAGCGTGGCTGGTTGGCGAAACAGCAAAATTTATAGGTAAAGGAGATTTAAAAGGATTCGCCCAAATTGCCGCACTCAGTGCCATTATATTTCTGATTCGGGGA
The DNA here is from genome assembly GCF_041354475.1 of Microcoleus sp. Lineage (NCBI taxonomy): Bacteria > Bacillati > Cyanobacteriota > Cyanophyceae > Oscillatoriales > Microcoleaceae > Microcoleus > Microcoleus sp. Next base: position 94,322 of record NZ_JBGJZU010000001.1, on the reverse strand, counting down.
ACAGTTCAGTACGGTCAAGATACGCTGATGGCAAAAGCAGCTTTGACCATTACTTTAGAAATTCGCAAAAAAGTTTACGCACACCTGCAATTACTGAATCTTGGCTATTTTGAAACTGCAAAAACGGGAGATTTATCCTATCGCCTCACTGAAGATATTGACCGCATTGGCGAAGTCATAAATAAATTTTTCCATCAGTTTATCCCTTGCATTTTACAGCTAATTGTGGTAATGGGATATATGATTTATCTCAACTGGCAATTAACTTTAGGTGCATTAATCATTGCACCGCTGATGGCACTATTAATTAGCTGGTTTGGAGAGAAACTGCTCAGTTATTCACGAGAAAGTCAAAATCGGATCTCTGACTTATCAGCTTTGCTAACAGAAGTATTCAGCGGTATTCGTTTAATCAAAGCTTTTGTAGCCGAAGAATATGAAATTTCTCGCTTTACAGAAGCAGCGGAACAAAATCGTCGTGCTAAATATTTATCAGAACGAGTAAAAGCACTTCAGTTCGTAGTAGTGGGCTTTCTCGAAGCAATTAGCGTGATTTTGTTGTTTTTCCTGGGAGGTTGGCAAATTGCTCAAGGAAATCTCACAGGTATTCAATTTATTAGTTACATCGCGGGAGTAGCGCTGTTAATCGATCCGATCGCCATTACTACTGCTAATTACGGTGATTTCAAGCAGGGAGAGGCTTCTAGCGATCGCATTTTTGAGCTATTAGCAATTGTACCCACCATAGTCGAAAAGCCTGGGGCGATCGAACTTCCCCATGTTACGGGAAAAGTCGAATACCGCAACATTAATTTTGCCTACCCCCTTCAACCCGCCCTCGATCAGGGGGTAAAACAACCTCAACCCGCCCTCGATCAGGGATTAAAACAGCCTCAATCCCCCCTTGAAAAGGGGATAAAACAGCCTCAATCCGCCCTCGATCAGGGGGTAAAACAGCCTCAATCCCCCCTTGAAAAGGGGGTAAAACAGCCTCAATCCGCCCTCGATCAGGGGGTAAAACAGCCTCAATCCGCCCTCGATCAGGGGGTAAAACAGCCTCAATCCGCCCTTAATAAGGGGGTAAAACAGCCTCAACCCCCCCTTAATAAGGGGGGGCAAGGGGGGGTTCCCATTTTACAAAATATGAGTTTACTGGCACTTCCGGGAGAAATGATTGCGCTTGTGGGCGCATCCGGTGCGGGGAAAACTACTTTAGTAAACTTGTTACCCAGATTTTACGATCCGCAAGCTGGAGAAATTTTAATTGATGGGATTAATATTCAAGATGTGACATTAAATACGCTGCGGCAGCAAATCGGGATTGTACCCCAGGAAACTATTTTATTTTCCGGGACAATTGCTCAAAATATTGCCTTTGGGCGCTCTTATTACGAACTCAAAGATGTGGAAAAAGCGGCGCAAATTGCCAACGCCCATCAATTTATTAGTGATTTTCCCGACGGCTATCAAACTTGGGTTGGGGAAAGGGGTGTAAATTTATCTGGTGGTCAAAAACAAAGAATTGCGATCGCCCGTGCAGTGTTGCTAAATCCGCGAATTCTCATCCTGGATGAAGCGACATCAGCCTTAGATTCCGAATCAGAAGCTTTGGTGCAGGAAGCATTAGAAAGATTGATGCAAGACAGGACTGTATTTATTATCGCCCACCGTTTGGCAACTGTGCGGAAAGCCGACAGAATCTTAGTTTTGGAAAAAGGGAGAGTTATGGAGTCAGGAACCCATGAGGAATTGCTAGAAAAAGGCGAGCGTTATGCTGGTTATTATGCTCAGCAATTCAGTTAGTTAAAGTAAATAGGACCGATCGACTCCGCCCAAGAAACCGTGGTTTTATCCAAACAGAGTGTCATCAGTTATTACTGATTAGTAATTAGTAATTCTCACTCTGCTCTTCCTCTGTGTCCTCTGCGCTCTCTGCGGTAAAAAAATCCGATCCAACCCTAAAGGAGATGACTCAGTTATAACCCACTGTTCATTCTTTACAGCAAGGCTTAAAAAACAAATTAGGATGCTTGCTAGTGTCCCATTTTTAAGTTAGGAACTTGTTGGCGTAGGGGAATCTGAATCACGAACTCAGTTCCTTTCCCGATCGCAGAAAAACAATTGAGCTTACCACCATGTTTTTCCGTGATGATTTGATAACTGATAGACATCCCCATACCAGTCCCTTTTCCCACAGGCTTGGTGGTAAAAAACGGATCGAAAATGCGTTGCTGAATCTGTTCGGACATACCAACACCGTTATCAGCGATCGCAATTTCTATCCACTCAGCATCGATCGGTGACGTGCGAATCCTAATCTCCCCCGGATTAGCTTCCAGTTGCTCATAGGTTTTCTCACTACCGCTTTCTTCGAGGGCATCGATCGCATTTGCCAGAATATTCATCAACACCTGGTTCAGTTGTCCAGGGTAGCACTCAGCGTAAGGTAGGAGGAGGTTGTAATCCTTAATTACCTTAATCTCTGGGAAATCGCCTCTGGCTTTGAGGCGATTTCCCAAAATCACGAGGGTACTGTCAATCCCTTCGTGAATATCGACGGTTTTAAAATCAGCTTCCTCAAGGCGGGAGAAGTTGCGTAATGAGAGTACAATCTGACGAATGCGATCGGTGCCAATCTTCATCGAATCCAGTATTTTCGGTAAGTCTGTCTGCAAAAATTCTAAATCGATGTCATCCACCAGAGCTTGAATATCAGGGGACGTATTTGGGTTCTGCTGCTGATAAAGTTGAATCAGATCCATCAGATTCTGAGTGTACTCCCCCAAATAGGTCAAATTCCCATGAATGAAATTAACGGGGTTATTGATTTCATGGGCCACCCCAGCCACTAACTGCCCTAAACTCGACATTTTTTCTGCCTGAACCAGTTGCATTTGGGCCTGTTGCAACTCCAGCAGAGTGCGTTCCACCTGCTCTCGCGCTTCAGTAATAGCAGCAATTTGGGGCAGACTGGTCCAAGAGGCGATCGCCACTCCCACAAAAGCCACCGTCACTAACAAAATGCTAAACAACGGCACATATTGCCCCACACCCACCCGATCTAAACCCGCTCTCACCCACCAGCCAATACTCACCGCACTGCACAATAAGCCAATTAATATTGTTACCTGAAATGCCAACCAATCTGTTGTGCCAGTATGAGATTGCCGATCGTAACGTTGCATCCACCCATCGGGATGGAATAGGGAGAAATTCAGGCGAGGTAATCGAGTGCCCGCCACGCCAATCAGCCAAGGTAAGAGTAAACCAATGGCTAAGTCCTCCCAGCCCCATGCCAAGCCGCCCACCACCAACACAGTCGCTTCCATGCCAAAAAAACCCAGGGACAACCAAGGCCATCGAGCTTCTGGTAGTCGCCGACTGACCCACTCACCTAAGTGAATTGCCATCATCGAACTCAGGTAGCCGGTGCCCGCCACCATCACCACCCGTGCGACATCGCCCCACCCCAGGCAAATGAGACTCAGCCCGAGGGTAAAAAATAAACTGGGTTCGAGCACTCCTCGGCGAGACAGCACGGCAAATACGGGCGGTAAGTAGCCATCTTTGGCTAACTGATACAAAATCCGGGGACTGTTAGAAACAGCCGTAGCAGAGCTGAGGAGACATCCTGACGTAATCAGAAAGGTGACCAGGGCGGGGGCGAATGCGCCCCAGAAGGGGTGTGTTGCTGCCACTAGATTGAGATAGGCGCTATCCCCTAAGCCGGGATCTGTGGCTAACCGCATTAAAACCCACGATCCACCGAGATAGACGATCGGAATCAATCCAGTCGTTACCTGCAAGCACCGGAGGGTAACACGGGGTTGGCAGCTATCGGCCACAAAGGAAGAAGCACTCTCGCAACCATAAACCGCATAGACGGCGATAAAGAACCATTTCATCCAATCGATCGCAGAAATGCCTACTCCCAGATCCGGCAGTAGCCCTGGGCTAGTGGGAGTCAAACTTAACCAACCTATGCCTTGAAGACAAAAGGTGAGGAGAAACCCGATCGCCGGAAATATAAAAAAAGAGTGCAAAATCCCTAGGGTGCGAGTTCCACTAAAAGCAACGATAAAGGGCAGCACGGTAAACCCAATTCTGAGTAGGGTTTCTGGACAAGTAATGCCCAGTGGAGCCAGATTCACCTTAATTAAATCGGTCAGAATAATCGCATTCATGGGTGGAACAGATACCCAGCCCAGCAAGTAGCCGATCGCCCCATAGCGAGCCAAGTTTGGGAAATGGTGGAGCAAGCGGGTAGTATAGTTTGGGGTCCCCCCAGCGACATCTGGGAAATAGGTTCCTAACCGCTTAACTTGCAGGTTGAGCATCATACCAATGATTGTTCCGGGAAACCAAACCCAAATCGCCTGGGGACCTAGGGCAGCATTCATTGCAGGCGCAGTCCCTAACCATAAAAGCAACCCACTAAAGCCAAACCCCCAGGTTTCTGGTGAAGAAAGACTCCGAGGTAAGGCTGGTATGGAAACCGGATCGCGATTCGTGGTTAATTCTCTCATTTCAAATCTTCCAACCGAATCCTCGGATCGATCGCCTTCAGCAACAAATCAGCCAACAAATTACCAACAATCAACATCGCAGAACCCATCATCAAAGTTGCCATGACTAAATACAAATCTTGATTAGTCACAGCATCCAAAGCCAGCTTTCCCAAACCAGGCCAATTAAAAAAAAGTTCCGCAATAAACGCACCACTCAACAAACTAGCAAACTCAAAACCCAACAACGTAATCAATGGATTGACCGCATTCCGTAGAGCATGAATATAAATTACGCGATTTTCTGGCAAACCTTTAGCCCGTGCTGTTCTGATATAATCTTGACGCAGTACATCCAATAATTGTCCCCGCATCAATCTTTGCAAACCTGCAAAACCCGTCAGGCTCAAGGCGACTGTGGGCAAAATTAAGTGCCAGCCGTAATCCATGATTTGTCCCCAAAAAGGTAAGTCCGCGTGGTCAATACTGGTCATTCCTCCTACTGGAAACAGAGGCGAAGTATTCTGGGCAAAAAATAGCAGCAGCAAAGCCATGATAAAGCTGGGAAATCCTTGTCCTGTGTAGCTGACTACTTGCAAAACGCGATCGACTGTCCGATTTTGATTGACAGCGGCGATGATTCCCAAGGGAATAGCGATCGCCCAAGTTACAATCAAAGAGGCGATCGCCATTAACAGCGTCGCCGGTACCCTTTCCCACAACAGAGAAGCCACCGATCGCTGATACACAAAACTCGTACCAAAATTCCCCCGCGTTACAATTTGTTGCAACCACAGCCAATACTGGACAAAAGCAGGTTTATCTAAGCCAAATTGTTGTTCGAGTTGTTTAAGTGTTTCTCGCGAAATCTTCGGATTTTGGCTCAAAGTATCCAAGTAATTTCCCGGTGCAAGTTCAATAATTGCAAAACAAAGAATTGATGCTAAAAATAGCGTTAACAGAGCCTGTAACAGTCTCTTGAAAACATAGATAAATGTCTCACTGCCAAACAGAGAACTCAACACTCGTAAATTTTCGTGAAACTTAATAGAAGTCATAGCATTTTAGAATTTAGAATTTAGATGTGTGAATGAGCTCAAATCCGTTAGTATCGGAATAATGCATCTCTCTCTGCTCTGACTCTCTTCCTCTGTGTCCTCTGCGGCCTCTGCGGTTAAAAAGTCTTTATTCAAAAGTTAACAGTTAACAGTCAACAGTCAACAGTTAACAGTCAACCGTCAACAGTTAACAGTTAACAGTCAACATACTAATACTCAACTAGCGTCACAATTGGTACATCGGGCAATTTCTGTCTGCCGCCCAAAGCCTGCAATTCAATTACAAAAGCAAAACCTACCAGTTCGCAGCCAGCTTGCTCTAACAGCTTAGCCGTTGCAGCGGCTGTCCCCCCAGTGGCGATTAAATCGTCCACCACTAGCACCCTACTACCCGGTGTCATCGCATCTTGGTGCATTTCCAGTCGATCGCTACCATACTCCAACTCATACTCAGCGAAATAAACCGCTGATGGCAATTTCCCTGGCTTGCGGACGGGAACAAAGCCCAATCCCATTTTATAAGCCAAAGGAGTCCCAAATATAAAGCCCCGCGATTCCATACCCACCACATAGTCAGGAGACATTGCAGAGCATTTTTCGGCTAAACTGTCAATGATATAGCTCAGTCCTTGGGGGTTTCGCAACAAAGTTGTAATATCTCGAAACATGATTCCCGGCTTTGGGAAATCAGGAATATCGCGAATCAGAGATTTGAGATCCATAAGCTTGTAAAGTGGGGGGTTAAGAGTAACAAGGCATCAAAAATGGTACACCAATAATGTCAAAAATTAGAAACTAAAAATAAAAAATAAAACTAATAACTTTTTAGCGTTTTATTTTTGAATTGGTTAAAACAGTACCTACCATCCAAGGAAATGTCATAATTTCCTAACAACAGGGTTGAATATTCAGATTTTTCGCCCTAAGATCTAAAGTCAAAAATCTCATATCTAAAATCCAATGATCAAGTTGGCAGCACGAGTGGGCGAAGTTCCTCCTTCCATTACCTTAGCGATCGCAGCTAAGGCAAAAGCCATGAAGGCCGAGGGGATTGATGTCTGTAGTTTGAGTACAGGAGAACCAGATTTTGATACCCCAGAACACATTAAAGCAGCGGCAAAGCAAGCTTTAGACAGTGGTAAAACTAAGTATGGTCCAGCCGCTGGCGAACCGGAGTTAAAAGCTGCGATCGCCCGTAAACTCCGCGACGATAACAACCTCCACTATCAACCTGAGAATATCATTGTCAGCAACGGTGGTAAGCATTCTCTGTATAATCTGATGATGGCTCTGATTGAGCAGGGAGACGAAGTAATTATCCCTGCTCCCTACTGGCTGAGTTATCCAGAAATGGTCAAACTAGCCAGCGGTAAGCCAGTAATTGTCCAGACTGATGCTTCTACGGGATATAAAATCACCCCGGAACAACTGCGTCAAGCCATTACCCCCCGCACCAAGTTATTTGTCCTCAATTCGCCATCTAACCCTACGGGAATGGTGTATACTCCCGCGGAAATCAAAGCACTAGCAGAGGTAATAGTCGAGACAGATATCTTAGTCGTTTCGGACGAAATTTACGAAAAAATTATATACGACGGAGCCCAACACGTCAGCATCGGTTCCCTAGGCAAAGAAATATTCGATCGCACCATCATCAGTAGCGGTTTTGCTAAAGCTTACTCCATGACTGGCTGGCGAGTTGGCTATTTGGCCGGACCGCTCGAATTAATCAAAGCTACCAGTACCGTTCAAGGACATAGTACCTCAAACGTGTGTACCTTTGCACAGTACGGGGCGATCGCAGCTTTGGAAAGCAGCCAAGAATCCGTGGAAAAAATGCGTCTGGCTTTTGCCGAGCGCCGTGAAGTAATATTTGAATTACTCGATGCTATCCCCGGAATTAGCTGCACCAAACCCGACGGTGCTTTCTATATGTTTGTCAATATCAGCAAAACTGGCATGACTTCTCTAGAATTTTCCGAAGGTTTATTAGAACAGCAAAAAGTAGCAGTTATTCCCGGTATTGCTTTTGGTGCAGATGACCACATTCGCTTGTCTTACGCCACCGATTTAGGCACAATCAAAAAAGCTGTGGAAAGGCTGGATAAATTTATCCGCCACGTCTAAAAATTCGTTAGTAGTCAGTGGTTATTTGTTGTTTGTTGTTTGTTGTTTGTTGTTTGTTATTTGTTGTTTGTTATTTGTTATTTGTTGTTTGTTATTTGTTCCCAATGACCAATGACCAATGACCAATGACCAATGAACAATGAACAATGACCAATGACCACTGACCAATGACCACTGACCAATAACCAATAACTACAGTTGTTTAGTCATAATCTCTTTGAGCAAATCCAGCCCCTTCTTAACACGCCGAGAAACAGTCACCGCACTAATACCCAAGCGTTCAGCCGTTTCCTTCTGCGTCAAATCATAAAGAAAAACAAACTCCAATATCTCACGAGTTCGTTGTTCCAACATAGACAAAGCTTGCTGTACCCGAATTTGGTCTTCTTGAGCCAACTGAAAGCTGCGATACTTGCTATCGGGCACCAATGCTCCCAGACAAGTAGTCCCCTCATTTTCATCTTGCACCGGCGCATCCAAGCTCAGAGGTGCCCGGTTGAGGTGGGCCAGCTTAATTTCTCGCCATTCTTCCACAGAAACTTCCAACACCGCGGCAACTTCCGCATCTGTAGGATTTCGGTTGAACTGCACTTGCAAATCCTTAATCACTGATACAGATTTGCGTTCGAGCGATAACCAGTGTCTCGGAACTCGCACCGAAGGGCTTTTATCCCGTAGATAGTGCTGAATTTCCCCCCGGATGTAGGGAATTGCAAAGGAACTAAAGGCGTGTCCCTTGGATAAATCAAACCGCTCAATGGCTCTGATCAAACCAATACACCCAACTTGCAGCAAGTCGTCGTAGCTTTCCCCGCACTGGTTGAGCCAGTGGTGAACTTCTTTTCTCACCAATCCGATATTGAGTTTAACTAACTGATTGCGGACTTCGTTGGATGCAGAACTTTGGTACTCGCGCAACAATTGCAAGTTTTCGGTTTTTAGTTCGTTTGGGACTGTGGTAGACATAGTGGCATAGGGGTTGGTAGAGCAGAGCAGTGATTTGGCCTTAGATGTAGATTTCTAATCTAGTCTAAAAAATTCCTATTTAATTGGTGTAATCCTAGCACTTGATAGCTGTGACAGCCGACACATCTGTTGAGCTTGGCCAAGGTGCAGTGATTTGGTGGAGTCCTGCGCGGGTATGATTTTACCCGTAGGGTCTTACAAATATAATTTTTCGGATTTTTTCCACTGGATATTGTAAGTGAAAATTTGTTTTAATGCAATACTTTAATTAATTAAAAAATAAAATTTTACAACCCACAAACAATAATAATCAAATCATAAATTTATTGATTAGTCAACAGTCCTCAGTTACATTCCTTCCTACTGTTGGCTAATCAATAAAGAGTAGTATCTTTAGAGTAAGAAACTACTAAGCGTGCGATCGACCGTCCAGTCAAATTCTAGGATACAGAAGGCTCAATGCGAGCATAAAAGATGCCACGGATTTTTACATCCAAAGCAGGTCTAGCTCCCAAATCTGTATCAGAAGGCTGTATGCTTTCAAAAATACCGCCAACTTCTCCGGTGGTGTTGTCTACTTTAGCAACTTGGAGAGAAATTTTACCCGCCTTGGTGCTGGTATCAGCTAACTTAACATTAGCCCGCACACGCTTGGAATTGTCAGAAGCAGGAAGGGCTACAGCATTGTCATAGCCAGTAGCAACGCCACGACCTTTAGGGTCTAAAAAGCCAGCGCTGCGGTAAGAAGGAACGTTGAAAGTCCCTTGCAAATCTGTGGAAGTATTGATAGCAACTACTCCGGGGTCGGAACTAGCAACTAACTCTTTAATGGTGAACAAGAAAGGTACTTGTTCTCCACCGGGTAACTGAATCGTAATTGCTTGAAAGTCCAAGCCGTCTTCTTCTGTAAAAGTCAGAGTTCCGTCAGTACCAACCTTGAGAGTACCTTGAACTTGGTCAATGCTAGACGTGAACCGTGTCAGCAATTTTCCAGGTACAAATTCTGCCTCTTGGCGTTTATTTGCTGGTTCTTCCTTAACAAAATAAGTGGTGGGCTGCAAACACAAACCAGTGAGCTTATAGGTAGCACCCGCTTCAATGGCGATCGAGCCGCGAGAAGTTTCTGCCAAGCTAGGGCAGTTATTTGCCAATCCAGTACCTCTAATCTGGTCGTAGGTGAGTAACTCCGTAGTCGCCACCGTTGTATCAGGAGCAGAAGAACAAGCAACCAGTGCACTCATGCAAAATGCTAAAAGTGCCACAATTAAAGAACGATATTTCATTCCAAACCTCAATATCCAACATCGGATTATATTAAGAAAAAACCCTACTTCGAGCAAAATATAATTGCTCGCGAGCAGGCTATGCCAGTCCAACCATCCGAAAGCCCTCACCGGCTTAGACTCAAAAAGTCGAGCGAGTACGGCGAAATTAAGCCATAACTTAGGATTTCTCAAAATCTACGGATCGTAGCACAATACACATGGTACGACGGGTTGTGCTCTTTTCTTGACTTAGACTACAAATTAATATTGCCTAGGTCAACCTACTTAAGTTAGGTTGCTTATGACCCCGAATGGCGATCGCGACTAGCTCGATTAGTCTGCTGATACTCAGGTTGGGCACAAACGCTTTGTAGATTTCAAAGGAAGCAGCGGTATGGACAACGGCAAAGATTTAGAGTCAGGAAAGTTGCAGTCTCAACTGCAATCCCTGACAGAGGCGATTCGGACTTTAGCCGAAAGTTGTCAGGAAGACAGTGTGCTGCTTTTGGCTTTGCTGCGGACACTGGAAAGTTCGCACCGAGAAATTCGGGACGGTTTGTTTCAAGCGTCTTTTCCCGAAAACCGCCAAGCACTGTATAAACTGCTCAGGAATATAGAGGCCAATGGTGGCTGGCCTTACATCCACCGGATGAAACTGCGCGAGCTCTTAGGCTACACGGAAGAACTATCTCTGCTAGAAGATTCTCCAGCCGAGTCTGATGGTGAATCGGCTGAGAATTCGCAAGCTCTTAAATAGTTTTGAGGGTATGAGTTATGAGTTTTAAATTAACTCATAACTCATAACTAGCTCCCGCGATCGCATCTCACCTAAAATCCGAAAGGTGTAGGAGGTACGGGTATCGGACTCGGCAGCATCGAGGGAAATATCGGTGTCTGGCCGGGGGTAGGTGTTGGGCCGATCGAACTAATCGTCAGCAAAGGAGAATCGGGCAGGTTAATTGTCGGGGGAGAAGGAATCCTCGAAGCCGTCGGAGTCGGAGTTGTCGCCGTTGTCGGAGTCGGAGTTGTCGTTGTTGTCGGAGTCGGAGTTGTCGCTGTTGTCGGAGTCGGAGTTGTCGCCGTTGTCGGAGTCGGAGTTGTCGTTGTTGTCGGAGTCGGAGTTGTCGCCGTTGTCGTTGTTGTCGGAGTCGGAGTTGTCGCCGTTGTCGGAGTCGGAGTCGGAGTCGGAGTCGGAGTCGGAGTCGGAGTTGGAGTCGGAGTTGGAGTCGGAGTCGGAGTCGGAGTTGGAGTCGGAGTCGGAGTCGGAGCAGTCGGATCTGTAATTGTAGTGGTAACGGTAGTTGTAACTGTAGTTGTTGTTGGTCTGACAGGAACCGTCCCAGTCACAGATACAAAATCAGTAGCCTCAATTAAACCCGCCGGAGTGTCTGTCAAAATTGCCAACAGTTTCCCGTCCTTCTTTGTCGTAATTACTGTATCCCTCCGGTTTGAACCGTTGCCTTGGGTAATTGCCAAGTCAGTAAAAGATAAATTAGTCGGCAGTCCAAAGAAATCTTCGGCCTCGTTGTAATCAGTAATTAAAGCCAGACTGCCAGGCCCTGCTCCCAGCACAAATATATCACTGCCACTTCCACCAGTCAGGGTATCTGAACCCTCACCTCCGCTCAAACAGTCATTACCCTCTGCCCCAAATAAATTGTCATTGCCAAAACCGCCCAAAAGTGTATCGTCACCCAGGCCACCAGCCAAGGAATCATCCCCAAAACCACCGTCAAGAATATCGCGACCTTTGCCACCAAACAGGAAATCATTATCTTCACCTCCCTGTAGCAAATCTTCGCCTTCATCGCCCCGCATGGTATCGGAACCAGTGCCGCCAACGACTGTATCGTTACCCTTGCCGCCAAATATCTGGTCATTACCACCGTCTCCGTAGAGCGAATCGGTACCGGCACCACCGTATAAAGTGTCGTTGCCATCTTCACCTCTGAAGTAGTCCTTGCCATCACCGCCAAATAATTGATCGCTACCACTACCGCCGTTGAGAGAATCATCGCCGGCATCTCCGTAGAGAAAGTCGTCATCACCATTCCCAAATACCGAATCGTCGCCATCACCGCCGGTGAGAGTGTCGTTGCCAGTACCGCCAGCAATCACATCCAAGCCTGCGTTGCCACGAACTAAGTCGTCGCCAGCGTCTCCAAACACGGTGTCGCTACCGTCGTTGCCATCGAGGATGTCGTTGCCCAAACCGCCGCGAATGGAGTCATCGCCGTTGCCACCGCTGACGGTATCACGGCCTTGGCTGCCAATGAGTTCATCGTTTCCTTCACCACCAAACAGCGAATCGGCTCCATCGCCTCCAATGATTTGGTCGTTGCCACTATCGCCCTCTAGGGTGTCATCTCCTGCGGCACCCAAGAGCGTGTCATCGCCATCTAAGCCACGAATGCGATCGCCTTGGGGAGTTCCGAGCAGAAAATCATTGCTGTCTGTGCCGATTAGGTTTGCCATAGGGGATACACTGCTCCTCAATCAAATAATTTGTTGTGAACAAACCTGACGGTCAACTGAGTACAGTTAGACCGCAGGCTTCTTTTTCCTTTTTTGCAAAGGCTTTTTTGAGTGACGGAGTTCCCCCGCCACTTTCTTAAATTAGGTCGATCGCCTTTAACACCAAGCATTATCGCTTGCCTACGTTAGCATAGATAATTTTTGCCATTGTCGGGAAGTGCGATCGGCAAATACCCAAATCCTCAACTTCCCAGAAGTTGTCTGGGCCCTAAAAGAACATTAGACCTCTAGCAAAAACACTGTTTGTTAAGGGCTAGTTAGATGCCTCACCCCTACCCCCCACAATAATTATGGGATATGTCCATTCAAAACGGAATTTCCTCATCTTCATCTTCCACCGTCTTAGCCCTCATGCGCCAACTGGTAATATACTCAATTTGCACATCAATTTGATTAATAGCTTCCCCTAACCGTTTTTGGATATATTGAGTCAGCGTCACCCTAAAGTCCAACTCAATTCCCACAGATTGTACCAGTCTTGCCAAACTCGCAAAATCTACTTTCATCAAACAAGAACTCGACAGCTTAAAATGAGGAGTGTTTCCCTTGTTTTGCGCCATCATTGCTTTTTTAACACGCTCTTTTAAATGGTCAACTTCGGAATCCAAGAATTTCCATTCAGGTAAAATTTCCTTGTACCTTTCCCCCAACACTATTAAATCATCACTCACAGGTCGTGGCGCAATTTGATTAGTTGATTTTCTTCGCTGCTGTGCGTTAAAAAGCAACCGCCAACTCTGCACCTCTTCTACTTCCAAAGATGGATGCTCAATCAGTTGCCCTAACTGTCTTTGAATTTCCTTCGTCAGTGTCACCGGAAAATGCAACTCAATCCTCTCAGCTTGTGTCAGATTGGCCAGCGTCATAAAATCTACTTTCATCGCGATCGAACTGGATAGCTCAAAATAAGCACTGTCTTTCAGTTTTTGGGCCACCATCCCAGTTTTAATTCGTTCTTTCACCTCAGCAAATTCTGAATCTAGCGGTTTCCACCGAGCTTCTATATTCTGATATTTCTCCCCCAATGCAGTCAAGTTTTCACTGGCTGGATCTGGATAAGATTTGTGAAATATTTCTAGCAGGTGGCAATGGACTCTCGCTAAATACACCACATCCATCTTGGCATATTCTACCTGCTTTTCTGTCAGGGGACGCTTTCCCCAATCACTCCCCTGTTCTGTTTTATCTACATAATTAATATTACAAATTTTTTCTATTAAAGTCTTCAATTTGCGATCGGGCAATGGTAGAATATAATAAGGAATTTTTCTCGCCATATTTAAGGTGCAAGTGATATTTTGGGCATCATCATTTCCCAAAAATCTGATGTCATAGTTAGCATTGTGCATCACTTTTTCAATATTGGGATTGACCATGATTTTGTCTATGAATTCTTTGACTAATTCTGGTCTATCCAAGAGGTCGAGTAGAAAAGTAGCATCGCCAGTCAAGTCTCTGGAGTCAGCTAATACCTGAATCAGAGACAATTTGGGGTTAGACATATAATCTGCTATTTCTGTATCAATCCACAGGATTCTAGATTGGGCAAATTTAGCGATGAGCGCTTTGATGTCGTTAGCTACTGTTAAATAAGGCATTTTTAGAGATTTTAGCTATTAATTTGATGATATGATTATAATATCAAAAAGAGGTCTAATTATTTAGGAGGTGCGATCGTGGTGATTGCTTCAACCAAACCGCCCATTCTTCCAGAACCGACCAAGACTCGTTTCACTCTAGATGAATACCGGGCGATGGAGGAAACTGCTGAAGAACGTCACGAATACTGCAACGGGGAGATTATCACTATCTCAGGAGGTTCAGAAGTCCACAGCGCGATCGCTTGTAACTTGTTAATTTATTTGGGATTTTTGCTCAGAGACACAGATTTTCGCTTGTATAACAGTGATTTGCGGGTTTGGATTCCCGAATATCAGCGCGGAACTTACACTGATTTGATGGTAGTGAATGGCGAACCAGAATTCAATGCCGATCGCACGGATGAAATTCTCAACCCTTTACTGATTGTCGAAGTTCTTTCGCCCTCTACGGAAGCTTACGACAGAGTTGAGAAGTTCAGAAAGTATCGCTCTCTTCCCAGTTTTTGTGAATATCTGCTGGTTAGTCAGACTGAACCATATATTGAGCAGTATTACAATTGCGATCGCCCGTCGGGCGATCGCTGGCAATGGCAAGTCTATGATGGGCTCGATCGCGCGATCGTCCTGCACAGCTTAAATATAGAACTTCCGATGTCCGAAGTCTACCGCCGCATTAACTTTTAAGGGCGACTGGTTGAAATTTGAAATGAATGATGTTTAACTAGAAATAGAAGTTTAGGAGAAAGCTATGGTTACTCTAATTCAACACCCAGCGCCAACTCAACTTGAAACACCAGCAGAGGAAAAAGTATGGACTGATGCCGAATTCATGGCACTCAACCGAGATGGACACCGCTACGAAATTGTAAATGGAGAACTAATTGATACGGGAAACAGGAGTGCCAAACACGGTTATGTTGCCGTTATTTTGAGTGCTGCCTTGTTTAACTGCGTATCTACGCAAAAATTAGGCGCTATGTTCGATTCCAGCACCGCTTTCAAAATGAAATCAGGAAATAAGCGATCGCCTGATGTTTCATTCATGGCAAAAGAACGCCTGCAAGGGCTAGATGAACTCCCCGATGGCTTCCTCGAAGGTGCGCCGGATCTTGCCGTAGAGATCCTTTCTCCTAGTAATACAGTCGAAGAAATTCACAATAAACTCGTAGAATATTTTGACAATGGATCGCGTTTAGTTTGGGTGATTAACCCTAAAGAAAAGTATGTTTTGGTGTATCGATCGTCCGAAGAACCCGATCGCCTGCTTAAGTCCATTGACTCCCTAGATGGCGAAGAAATCGTCCCCGGCTTTAGTCTGGCGATTGCCGAGTTATTTCAGAAATTGGGTTTTTAATCAAATATGATATAAGCTAGTTAAAAAAAGTATAGGAATATTTTATGCTAGAGTCCTTTCATATAGACAACTTTAGGCTATTTAAACACCTTGAAGTTAGAAAGCTGGGTCGTGTCAACCTGATAGTTGGCAAGAATAATTCTGGAAAGAGTACATTTCTTGAAGCATTAGAACTCTATACCAGCAATGCTTCCGCTATAGTCCTGCTTGACCTTCTAAAGTCAAGGCAAGAGACTTGGTTTAGTGAAGCTCAGCCACATTCCCAAAATTTTATCAGTAATTCTGTGCGACATCTTTTCCACGGTCATAAATTACCTCCTATTGGAGAACAGTGTTTGCAAGCAAGATACAGATCGAGTTTTACTTGTTGAAGGAGATAATGATTGCCATGTTGTTATGGCTTTATGCAAAGCTCATAATGTTCCTGAGACTTTTGGTATATATCAATGTGGTTCAGATAGTGGAATAATCGCCTGCTTAAGTCCATTTACTCCCTAGCGAGTAATTAGCTAGTAATATAGATCATAATCTCAAAGGTAAAAACCTATGGATACACCACCACTACCACAACCTCAACTCAATCCGACACCAATCACCTTCGATCAGTACGATGCCTACACTCCCGAAAAGCTAGAACTATGGAATGGTTTCTATAACTATGGGGGACAAAATTTAACAGGTTTTCATCTCGCAGTATTGGCAAATATGGGCTTACGGAAAGCTGTTCGCAATGTACCGCTGTCATTATGGCTAGAGGCAATTCAAGAGTTAGCTTTGCAAAATTCTAAACTTAACTTTGATAGTGAAATGGGGGAAGCTATGCTTAACCGATTGAACCGAGGATTGGAAGATTTGCAAAGTGTTATACAGTATTTGGAAGAAGAGAGTTAGTTAAGAGTATTGAATTGCCAATCATATTTTGAATCGTTTTTTAACCAGGGGGCCATTTCATATGTCGTCCGCCCAGAATATGAAGGTGCAAATGATCGACAGTTTGACCACCATCATTCCCATTATTAATCACAACTCGATAGCCATTACTAAGTCCGAGTTGTTCTGCTACCAGTTTGACAGTTAGCAGTAAGTGTCCCATGAGAGCATGATCTCCAGACTCTGCATCGGCTAATTTTGGAATAGGCTTTTTAGGAATTACCAAAATGTGCACCGGTGCTTGGGGATTCACATCTCGGAATGCCAGGGCTAAGTCGTCTTCATAAACGATGTCGGCGGGAATTTCTCGGCTGATGATTTTGCTGAAAATGGTTTCTTTAGTTGTCATGAGTTATGAAAGCAGTTGGTAATTGGCAGTTTGTAATTGACGTACCCTGAGCGAAGTCGAAGGGTCGAAGGGTCAGTTGGCAGTTGTTAGGAGTAAAAGAGAAAAGTTTTTTCTACTGTTCCGAGTTTCTTGCTCCATCATTAATGATAATAGAGAGTGGGGACAAGATAGCCGAACAAGGATAAAAAATAATGCTTGCTAGGGTTTGGAGTGCATCGATTGTTGGAATTGACGCGGTAAAGGTTGGTGTTGAGGCGGATGTGTCGGGAGGGCTACCAAAAATTGTGGTGGTGGGGTTGCCCGATTCTGCGGTCCAAGAAGCTAAGGAAAGAGTTAGGGCGACGCTGAAAAATTCGGGATATGCTTTTCCGATGCGGAGTATTGTGATTAATTTGACTCCGGCGGATTTGCGGAAGGAAGGGCCGAGTTTTGATTTGCCGATCGCCATTGGTATTTTAGCAGCATCGGAACAGGTCAGCGGTGAGCTTTTGGGAGATAATTTGTTTTTAGGAGAACTTTCTTTAGATGGAAGTTTGCGCCCTGTAGCTGGGGTTTTGCCGATCGCCGCTGCTGCTGCCAAAATGGGTATTTCAGGATTGATTGTACCCGCTGGTAATGCACAAGAAGCGGCATTGGTACAGGGAATATCTGTCTATGGTTTTGAGAATATTTTTGCAGTTACTGATTTTTTAAACAATCCTGAAGTTTATTCGCCTGTAGAAGTAAACGGTAGACAAGAGTTAGCAAAAACGCGGATTCCGGGTTTAGATTTAAAAGATGTAAAAGGACAAGTTCACGCGCGGCGGGCTTTGGAAATTGCGGCAGCGGGGGGACACAATTTGATTTTTGTCGGGCCGCCAGGGAGCGGTAAGACTATGTTAGCGAGACGTTTGCCTGGTATTTTGCCGCCGCTGACCTTTGAGGAGGCTTTGGATGTGACTCAAATTCATTCGGTGGCGGGGTTGCTGAAGGATAAGGGTAGTTTGGTGGGCGATCGACCTTTTCGCAGTCCTCACCATTCAGCATCGGGCCCTTCTCTTGTCGGCGGTGGTAGTTTTCCGCGTCCTGGTGAGATTTCTTTAGCACATCGTGGTATCCTTTTTTTGGATGAATTAACTGAGTTTAAAAGAGATGTTTTGGAGTTTTTGCGCCAACCGTTGGAAGATGGTTATGTGACGATTTCTCGAACTAGACAATCGGTGATGTTTCCGGCTCAATTTACTTTAGTTGCGAGTACAAATCCTTGTGCTTGCGGTTATTATGGTGACGCGATTCAACAGTGTACTTGTTCGCCACAAAAGAGGGAGCAATATTGGGCAAAACTTTCTGGACCTTTGATGGATCGGATTGATTTGCAAGTGGCGGTGAATCGTTTGAAGCCGGAGGAGATTACTCGACAGCCGACGGGGGAGGAGTCGGAACCGGTGCGGGTGAGGGTACAGCGCGCAAGGGCGATCGCCACTCACCGTTTTAGGTCAGAATCTAGTTTGCGGTGTAATGCGGAAATGCAAAGCAGCCACATTAACACCTGGTGTCAGTTGGATGATGCTTCTCGAAATTTATTGGAGATGGCGATTCGGAAGTTGGGGCTTTCGGCTAGGGCTAGCGATCGCATTTTGAAGGTGGCTAGAACTATTGCGGATTTGTCGGGGGATGAAAGTTTGAAAACCAATCATGTGGCGGAGGCGGTGCAGTATCGGACGATCGATCGGATGCAGTAAGTGAGCTGATTGCTAGTCAACATCATTTGTTGCTAATTCTTGTTCTAAACGTTGAGCAAATATTTGGAATGATTTGACATCTTCTGATGATATATTACCCTTAACTTCCATGTTTTGAACTCGTAGGATTTCGCCACGGCTATCTTTAGCAGTAATTGTTAGAGTTTGCCCTTTCATCCAGAGTCGATATCGATCTCCTTCATAAGAGCGACCCCCTTCTACTGCTGGAGTTCCCAACACAGTTAATGCTTTTTTAGCAGTTTCGATTAGCAAATCGCAGTATTCGTAGAAACGAACTTTACTAGCAAATTCTGGGACTCTATTATTTTTTTCTAATTTTTCAATAATTTCAGCAACAGTCTGAGGAGGGTTCTTTAGATCCTCAGCCTGCTGCCGAATTACCTCAACTATTGATTCTGGGTCATTATCAAAAAGCTGAGTCAGAAATACATCTGGGTGCTGCACTTCAATCCCATAAGGTTCTAAAGCTTCTGGCGGGAAGTGTTTGAGATTATCAGTGACAATGATTTTAGCGTTTGCTATTATGGCAGCAGCTAAAACATGGCGATCGCCAGGATGATTTGTCATTGCTTCCACCAAACTTGCAGGCACTTCGACCATTGCTTCAGGAAAGGTGTTCTTGATCATTTCCTGAAAACGAGCTGCTTTGAGCTCTGTCATTCTTCCTTTTTTTACCAGATTGCGGGTAACACCATCTAGAATTTCTTGTGAAAAATGAACGATATACAAGTCAGTCTCAGCAGCACGCAGCATGGTATCACATAGAGGCATGGGGAAAATAACACAGGAGTCTACAATAACAGATACAGCTTCCATTCTACTCCTGAGCTATTTCGCATACCCCTTCTTCGTAAAACCCCTCCTCCTGAAGAAATTGGCTGAATTCCTTCATTCCTTGGCGACGCTTCACTTGACGCTGTTCCTTGTAGGTAATTACATCTTGAAAAAGGACGCGCCTATGTTTTCCTACTTCGATATAAGGAATTGCTCCCTCCTTTAATAACTTGACTAAAAAGGGTCGCGATACCTTCAGTATCTCAGCAGCCTCCTGCGTTGTCAGTTCGGGATTATGAAGTTCTACCGAGACAGATTGACCTGATGCCATTCCATGTACAATTTGACGCAGAATGCTGTAAACAGATTCGGGAATCAGTATCTCTTCTCCGTTACTTCCGACTAATTTGGGCTGTGCAGATTCTCTGCTGAGTATTTGCTCTAATTTGTCTATTGATGCTTTTTCGGGTTCTTTAACTAAAACTGACTCTGGCGACGCTTTTTGCCTCGACATAATAAATCTCTCTTTTGATGTGTTTTTCTTGGAGGTAGAAAACCCATTGGCTATAATCAGGAGTTTAAACCCTTGATTTTAGCCACTCACTCTACTGCTCAACACGTTGAGGTTGCCATCAGGTAAAACCTGTGCAGCATGACTGGCAAAGGTTTGTAAGTATTTGTTCGACATGATACTTGGCTTTTCAATTCAATATAACACTACACCTGTTGTAAGTGTAATATCCGCAATAAACGAAATATTCAAAATGTCAATAAAAATAAGTGTACAAATTAGATGCGCGCCAGCTTAGTCCCGGACGCACGGGTGGTCAGGGTTTCGACTTCGCTCAACCACCGGGGGTTTTTTAACGAAAATACTCCGTTAAAACCCTCAGTCTCGGTTAAAAAACCCGGTTTCTTGGTTCGTAGTGCGTCAAAGCATCGATCGCCTTCTGACCATTGGATAACAACTGTATATTTCATGGTTCTGTGTCCTTTGCTTCGATTTGCTTAATTCACCTTGTATAGGGCTTATTCATAAATATTATTCAACAAAATCATAGTAATGGAAAATCACCAAAATTATAAGTTGTCTTCCGCTTTTAAATGAGGAAAAAATGTGAAACCATCCACTAGATAAATCAAGTTCAGTCAAACAAGGCGATCGCACTCGATCGCCTTATCTCAAATCATAAAAATTGCCATTTGTCAATAGCCAGTAGCTATTTTTTTTTCCGTTTAGCCTCATCTAACCGTCTGCGATCGCCCCACTCAACCGCAGTCAAATAGGCAACCCCGCCCGTAACCATCAGCAGCAGTAAAAAGGCGACTACAACCAGAACATTAGCAATAGAAAATTCCACAACCCCTCCGACAAAATTCTACTTCACATTAAACCTCTCCCACAATTACTGTGAAACAGGCCTCAACAGCCTGTTTCAGACAAGCTTTTTAAGAGAAGTCTCTTTTAGATTTTAGATCAACTCAGGTTAATTTCTCCTAAATCCCGTACCGGGGAGCGAAGCTGTGGGATCGGGCATCGAACCTGGGTTAGTTGTTATTTGTGATTAGTGATTATCACCAAAAAATAACAACTAACAGTTAACAGTTAACTAATGACTTCAAATTGCTGGCAACTCTGACAAAATTGTAAACCTCACATGATTAATTGCCAGACTCCCCACAGAAACATTCTCTTTTTTCACAGGAAGACCATCACTCGTCAGACTTTGAAAGCGAATTCCCTTGCCAATTTCGACGTGATACCAAGCTAAACCCATAAAAAAGCGCAAAGGATAAGGCCCTCTTTCTTGGATGTCATCAGGATTTGATTCCATCGGTACCCACCCAAAGCCCGGAATGTAAAACTCTAGCCAAACGTGATTGAAATCTGGTTCCAGTGGCAAACCTTTTCTGTCAGCAAAAGCCGGACACTTGTACCGTCCAATTGTGCGACAAGCAATGCCATTTAACCGGGCTAAAGCCAACAAAACCCCCACGTATTCGCCACAGGAACCAATACCACGGCGCAGCACAATATCCGGTGTGTCGATATGTGGTCTAATTCCGTAAGCAAGTTGGTCATAAACAAAATTACGAATGCTCAGTAATTTTCTGAGAATGTTTGTTTCTGAACCAATAGCAGCCGTTGCAGCCGATCGCACAATCTCCGTATCCATCGCCAAATTATCATTATCCACCAAATACTTAGCTTCAAACTCCGGCGACAGTTTAGGAATCTTTTCCACATCCCTAGGCGACAATTGATACTTAATTGCTCGAACTTCCAACAAAGCCTTCCAGCCAAAAATTCGCCGTTCTCCAGCATGAAGCCGATCGAACTTAAACACAGCTACCCGTTCCCCCTCCTGAATTTCCTCAGTAAAAGGCATCCCGATCGGGGTAATTTGCGTCACCTTTTGCCGATGAGTTTCCGAAGGTAAAGCAATCCGCCACTCCAAATTATCAATTGCTACCTCCTCCAGGGGAGACAGTTCCTCGACATAGGACATTTCCATCAAAAAACCGTTGGAAAGAGCGTAGCCTTCGGCTTGATTGTAGTGAAAATACAAAGGGTGAATAAAAGTGCGATCGCGCTTAGTCAACTGAAAAGGATCTGCCGAATTCGGGTCATCCCGGATGTAAAGTTCATCTCCAGCATAGGCCACATAAAGAACTTCTTCCCCAGTTGCAGCATCCTGATGAAAAGCCAAGCCCGAAGGATTTTCAAAGGGTGTCAAAACACTAAATTTAACATCCCCATTTGCCCGTTCTAAACAGTAAACAGTTTGCTCAGTCTTGTCGCAAACCCAAAGTTCTTCATCCCGCACAGTAATATTTTCTACCCCAATACCAGGAGCATAAAATCGAGTAATCTCGCGCCCTGTATTGCAGTCAAAAACCAGAATATAGCCAAGTCTCTGACAGGTAACATAAAGTGTAGATTGCCACACAGCAATCCCGTCAGCCGGATAAGAAAGGGAAACAAAATGTTCCGGTTTCAGTTCCCCGACTTTTCCATCCCGAATGGCGCCCCGACAGCAACAAATATCCTCATCGCTTGCAAACCAAAGAGTATCTTCCCAGATAGCCAGGCCAGTTGCACCGGCAAACTTAGCTGTTTGACAAGGATTTAAAACGGTAGTGTTGTCAGTTTCTCGATCGATCTCCAATAGTAGCCCTTCTGTCCGATCGACAGCGAACAATCTATTTCCTAAAAACGTAATGCCGTGCAGTGCGTAGACTCCGATGGGTCTGACCATCCGCAGCCGCGAAGGCTGTTGGTCACAGAGAATTGGTGAATCGAGGTTCATGCTAAATATATTGCCGATACTTTACAGAAAACCAAAACAGAAAACTAAATTTGTTACTGGTAGCCAAACTCCGAGAGTCCATCTGCAAAATTGCTGACTTGGAGGAGGCCCAATTGCCATCAAAGCGATCGGACTCTGAGAGTTCCACTCCTGTTTAGTGGTACGGCAGAGTCAGTTAAATTTGGGTTGAGCTCAGATGATGCCTGATATCAGATTTAACTCCCTCAACTCAACCTGTTGTGATGAATTCAACTCAGTATAAATACTAAGCTACCACGGTCGATCGCCACACAGGATTATATATGTGTCAGATCCTCAAAATTAATAGTATCTACCTGAAGATATAAATTAAGTACAACAGATTACTATATCTAGACAAACTTTGGGTAGAATAAAATCATACGATAAAGTTCTAGGTTTATCAGAAGGCTGGTCAATCATGGCTTGGACAAAGTGTCATCTAAATACCGTGGCCCTTTCCTTAATTCTGTCTTTGGAGGCAGTTGCCACCGTTAATTTCTCTCTACCAGCAAAAGCTCTTAACAGTCCCACAAACAGCGTCAGTCGCCCTGACATCCAATATCTACCCTTACAGTGGCAAACAGTTCAATTTTCCTCCCAAACCGGAACAAGACTCAACAGCCAGCCCATAGGAATGACTTGGAATAATTTTCAACCACCCGAACAGGGAGTACCTGGGCGGCGGGAAGGCGGAGGAACACGGGGCTCAAATTGTCCTTCTTCCACCACAGCCTTGATTCCCAAATCAACTATGGGGCGAACCCTTTCACCCAAACCGACTTTTTTCTACTATGTTCCCGTAACTGTGGACAAAAAAGTCGAGTTTGAGTTGGCTGACGAAAAAGACAAAACAATTTACAAAAAAAGTTTTCACATGGTAACTAGCCGTGCTGGTATCGTTAATGTGAGCCTTGCCAAAGACGGCACTTCGCCAGTCTTGGAAGTGGGCAAAAACTATCATTGGTACTTTTCGATCAAATGCAACCCCCAAAACTCTCAAGAGGATGTTCTCGTTTCCGGGTGGATCAACCGTACTGCACTGGCCCCAAGCTTGAAAACCGAGTTGGAGCGATCGTCTGGGCACGATCGTCTCAGCATTTTTACCCAACAAGGTATCTGGTACGAATACCTCGCAACTCTAGCCCAACTGCGGCTCTCCTCTCCCAGCGATGCCCACTTAGCACTCCAGTGGTCAGAAATGTTGAGTTCGGTAGAATTAGGCACAATTTCCCAAGCACCATTAGTCCCAACTAATTTAAATTTTGAAAAGCCAAAATAAACCCAACTTTTTGTTCAAAAGGTGAAACTTGTAGAACTCTCAAATAAGTCCTGACTGTGAGCTGCCAGATTGAAGTCAAATCCGAGCAGTTGCCCAAAATTGGCGCAACGCTATATTCCACTAGAGTCTCCTCCCCAAGCACCTAAAGCCACTGACAAGATTTTAGGTGTAGACTTGGGGGTAAAAACTCAGAACAGATATTTCATTAACGTCTTCTTCAAAGATGGGCTGATGCGATGGGAGCATCCCGATTTTGTATGGGCCATAGCATGACCGCAGACAATTTATTAGTGATAACCAGAGATTTACAGCGGTCATGCTTCGCCCCTACCAATATATTTGCAAAACACAAATGTACCCGGTGCGATCTAGCAGCAAACAAAGTTATTTAACAGCAACAATTAATTATGCGCCGCACTGTCAATATTGTTATGTTTCGGGTTGGGACCTCACTGCTAAGTACAGTCTCGATGATTCCCTCCTATGCCCATCCAGCTAGATCCCAAACTGCCGATATTTCTCAGTTGCCCGCCATATATACCAACTCACAGCATAGGACACAGGCACCAGCTCGCCTAGGAGAAAGCATACAAAATCTCGGTTCTACCATTCAAACAAATGTTGATGATGATATATTGTCCACCACAAACCAGCTAGTAGATAACAGACAAGAATCAATTTCCCTGATTAATGAAACTGCTAGTGATAGTGGGGATTTGATAGCAAAAAAACAGCTAGAGGCTATTGGGAAAATTAATAAAAATGCTGGAAATAGCGCAATTTTGCCCGCCATCAAACCACAGATTGACAATAATTTATCGCCCCAAAATCAGCAAAATTTTAATTTTTTAGCCCAGAATTCACAGACAGAACCCAGAAATCTGCCAGCGCCACCGACAGGGGCAGATCCAAATCGCGATCGCTTTCTGCAACCCACACAGCCACCTTCCCCAGAACCTCCCCCAGCACCGCCACAAATTCAGCCACCATCACCACAGCCACTTCCCCAGCCACTACCTTCGGATCTGATTCAAGTTCAAAAAATTCAAGTAGTTGGGAGTACGATTTTAAACGCCGACGAAATTAAAGCCTTAGTCAATCCGTTAGAGGGGCGTTCTGCCACCCTAGAACAACTCAAACAAGTCGCCGACAAAATTACTGAAATTTACCTGAATCGAGGCTACATCACATCCAGAGCGGTCTTACCGCCCCAAACTATCACCGCAGGGGTAGTCCAGATTCAAGTAATCGAAGGTAAACTCAGCAAAATTGAGGTAGAAGGAACTAAAAGATTGCATCCAGCTTACATCCGCAACCGGATTAGACTCGGTGCCGGAATGCCTTTAAGCACAGCTTCCTTAGAAGACCAACTGCGCCTGCTGCGAGTCGATCCTTTATTTGACAATGTAGAAGCTAGACTGCGGGCGGGTGATAATGAGGGGGAGAGCATTCTCATCGTTCGCGTCTCGGAAGCTAATCCGTTTCAAGCTAGTGTGAGTATTGACAATTACTCGCCTCCGAGCGTCGGTTCTGAAAGATTGGGAGTTAGTTTACGCCACCGGAATATCACCGGAAATGGCGATGAACTGGCGGCAGCTTATTACCGATCGATCGGCGATTCAGACGTATTTGATTTTAGCTACCGCATCCCGCTGAATGCGATGAATGGTACTTTGCAACTGAGGGCTGCACCGAATCGGAATAGTATCGTGCAAGCACCTTTTGACGCTTTTGATATATCGGGAAAATCCCATTTATTTGAAGTTAGTTATCGCCAGCCCTTAGTGCGATCGCCCATCGAAGAATTTGCCTTATCTGGGGGTTTAACTTATCAAACAGGCCGCACTTTCGTGGCGGGGAAACCGACTCCTTTTGGTATGGGCCCGGACTCCAACGGTGTCAGCACTACGACAGCAATTAAACTGGGACAAGACTACGTTCGGCGCGATCCCCAAGGTGCCTGGGCCCTGCGATCGCAATTTACGATCGGCACTAGCTTGCTTGACGCCACCAGCAACGAAGGTTCTGTGCCCGACGGGCAATTTTTGAGTTGGCTAGGTCAAGTGCAGCGCGTACAGCGATTGAACAACCAACATTTATTAATTGTGCAAGCAGACTTGCAGTTATCAGCTAATAGTTTGTTATCTTCCCAGCAATTTGTAATTGGTGGAGGACAATCTTTGCGAGGCTATCACCAAAATGTCCGTTCTGGCGATAATGGCGTTCGATTTTCCATTGAAGATCGGATTACTTTAAAGAGGGATGCTTCGGGTATTCCGAAACTTCAATTAGCACCGTTTTTTGATGCTGGGACAGTGTGGAATGTTCCCAATAATCCTAATAAATTAACCAATCAGACATTTTTAGCTGGTTTGGGTTTGGGTGTACTTTGGGAACCGATACCGCGAGTGAATGTCCGCTTAGAATACGCTTTGCCTTTGGTGAGAATTAGCGATCGCGGAGACAATCTTCAAGATTCAGGGATTTACTTCAATATCATTTATACACCGTGATGGGCAGGGCTGTAACATTGCTATTGTAGAGGCAGCGCATAGTGGCTGCCCCAATCCCTGAAACACATCCAAAATCCTGGATGATATCAATTCCGGTTGTATCGGAATGATTTAACCGCGAAGGCGCGTTCGGCGAAGCCGTTCCCGTAGGGTAGGGCGCGAAGGAAGAGAAGAGAGGATTTTATATGAGGAGGGCCGACAAAGAAAGGCACGGCCCCTGAACAATCATCGTTTGTAGGTTTAACAGAGCGAATTCTGCCTTTAATTTCAATCGCCGACTTCCTCGACAATCGAATTAACAGGTTGAGTTTCCAGCCAGAGTTTGAGTAACAAGAACTCCGCACGATCGCCCAGAACAGTCACAAACACCCCATCAGCGTCCTCAGACTCTGTTCCAATCCATGTACCGCGCAAACTTACTTCTACATATTCAGCATCAGCAACACAAAGGGCGATCGTACCACTGCCGTCGGCGCGGACCTCAGATTCTAGCAAAGACAGCGCTGGTAAATTTGCCGGCAGCAAAAACGCCGCAGTGCTCGGTTCGACGCTAATGCTTTGACCAACTCGCATAGCCAGCACAACTCGCAGCGCCACCAACTGTTCGGGAGATTGAGCCAAACGCTCTAGGTTAAAGCCCGTTTCAGTGTAAGTCAACTTCAGCATATTGACAGCCTTAAAATTTGGAATTGAAAATTTGAAATCGGGAATCGGGAACCCCCCTGACCCCCCTGGCCCATTGCCCTATTCACCTATTTGATGTTCGTGCCAAAACATTTCAGCAAAAGCAACAGTAGGGTGCATGGGCGCCTTTGGCTTAGCCCGCAGAGGCATTCCAGCTTCTATGGGAGTTCGATCGCCCTTACGAGAATTACAGCCTTCGCAAGCAGCCACCACGTTGTCCCAGGTATGCAAACCACCCTTGGAGCGAGGCATCACATGGTCAAGGGTCAAACGCTTGTTACTACCACAGTATTGGCAACAATGACCATCCCGGCGCAAGACTTCCCGGCGATTCACCGGGGGCACTTTCCAAAGACGTTCCCTGTCTGCCAAAGTTAAACGGATGTGTTCGGGTACATGAATCGCTGTGCTGGGCGATCGCACCAACCAGCCATTGCCAGTAGTAAAATCGAGAGGTTCAGCTTTGCCTGTGACTAAAAGTACGATCGCCCGTTTGATGTTGACACGGCTCATCGGCAGATAATTTTTAGAAAAAACCACTACAGATTGCCTTAATACATCAGTTGCTACAGTCATGGCTTGCTTCTCCTCATCAATTTTGGATGTTGGATTGGGATATGAGATTTATCGCCACCATTGGCGAAATCTCATTTCTGGCTAGTTCCCGAAGTCAGTCAATTTAAGATTTGAGACATCATATCAATTCCGGTTGTATCGGAATGATTTAACCGCGAAGGCGCTAAGGACGCGAAGGAAGAGAAGAGAGAGTTTAATACAGGACGATGAAAAGAGGATTTGATATCAGGGAATCTGTCACATTTCTCATCAAAAGCCCCCGCTTCTCTTAGTGGAAAGCGGGGGCTAGAAAAACTGCTAAAGGCAAATTTTCATCCTATCCTGGTACTGTCGTTTAGCAGTACCTCCCGCTTCGCACATTTCCCTGTGGCTGTGCCACTTCCAGACCGTCTCGGCCTAGGTCTTTATGATTAATTTCTGCAACTTGTCCTAATCCAATATAACTGCCTTTAAACAGGCTCTCGCCAGTCAACGACGTTTCTGTTACCACCACAAATCCAGTCCTGACGTGGCACCGTGAGGATTGGGGACGATCTTCGGGGCGATCGCACTTGGGTTGATAGTTGGAGTAGGGGGGGAGAAATTTCACAGAAGGCGGAAAGTCCTAAGAGAGGTTTAAATCTAGCTGTAAACATACTACACTGATATTACACATATGTCCACCCCGTCACGGAGAAAAAAATATGCATACCCTACCTAGAACTTCAACCACCGAAATGGAAGTTACCAGCATTCGACTGGAGAGGGATCTCAAAGAAAGACTCAAAGAACTCGCAGGAAATCAAGGCTATCAAGCGTTGATTCGAGATTTGCTCTGGAATTACGTGCAGCAGAAGTCTGGAGAGTATCGCCAGATGTTTTCGCGATCGGATATTCGAGCCAGCATTGATGCCACAGCACAGCAGGAGGAGCGCTGCGCCCTTACAGGAAAATTGATCCGACCCAATGAGCCGATGTTATTAGGACTGACCACCCACGGCGAGATGGTACCCTTAAGTATAGGTAGTTTGGCTGGATAGACCAGTCGATCGAGAAATTTCACAAATTTTGGTAGGGGCAATCCCACACCCGGTTGCCCCTACAAAGTCATGGGGAATGGGGAATTGGTTCAATAATATCGTTTCCGGTTGCATCGGAATGATTTAACCGCAGAGAACACAGAGAACACAGAGAGATCAGAGAGAAATTAATAATTCCGATGAAGAGAGGAATTGATATAAATAGTCAGTGTCAAGTGTAAGTCCTATTAAAAAAAGCAGATGCAAATTCAAATAATCCTGAAAACGCGCTATTTAAAGTCGATCGCGCTAATGACACTGATGAGTGGATGTGCAGCCACTCCATCCCCCGAACTTTCATCTCCCACTCCTGTCACCGCAACTTCCCCATCGCCGATTAAAGTCGATCGACCATTAATAGTCTCTGGCGAAAATCCGCCAACCACCACAAACAGCAAAATCCAACAGTACCTCAACAGCTTAACATCCCAAGGATTTGCCAAAGAAAACCAAGGAATTTGGATACAATCAGGCAACACATTACTAGCAAATCATCAAGGCACAACACCTCTGCCCGCCGCTTCAATTACCAAAGTAGCAACATCCCTCGCAGCCCTGGAAAAATTTGGACCAGAACATGAATTTATCACCTTAATTGGCACTACCGGAAACATCGAAAACGGCGTATTAAAAGGCGACTTAATTATCCAAGGAAGCCAAGATCCATTTTTTGTGTGGGAAGAGGCGATCGCCCTAGGAAATACCCTAAATCAAAAAGGCATCAAACGAGTAACTGGCAACCTCATCATAGCCGATAAATTTTACATGAACTTTGAATCAAACCCTCTGAAATCAGGAGAACTGCTCAAAGAAGGATTGAACAGCCAAATATGGTCTGCCGAACCAGCAGCCCAGCATCAAACACTGCCTCCCAACACCCCCAAACCGCAAGTAACAATTGAGGGCACAGTCAAAGTTTTGCCCGCAGCCCCTGACAGCGTAAAACCTTTAGTTAAACATTATTCTTTGCCCCTAGCTGAACTCATCAAAAAAATGAACCAGTACAGCAACAATTTGATGGCAGATATGTTAGCCGATAGTGTCGGTGGCGCAAAAATAGTCGCCCAACAAGCAGCAGCAGCAACAGGAGTTCCCCCCGCAGAAATTCAACTTGTCAACGGTTCCGGCTTAAGCGAAGACAACCGGATTTCGCCTCGCGCCGCCTGCGGTTTATTTTTAGCATTAGAACGCTATCTTCAACCTTATAATATGACAGTTGCCGATGTTTTAACCGTAGTCGGAAAAGACAAAGGGATACTGTCAGAAAGGCCCCTGCCAAAATTAGCAGTAATCAAATCAGGAACATTGGATAATGTCAGTGCTTTAGGGGGAGCATTACCAACCCAGAAACAACAAACTGTCTGGTTTGTAATTATGAATGGGGGCGCTAATGTCGAAGTATTGCGCACTCAACAAGAAGTATTGTTAAAAGGCTTTTTGAGTGAATGGGGAACAGTTCCAGCCTCACCGCCCGAATTAACAGCAAATCCTGCGAGAAATAGTAAAGTATCTCGTAGCGAAATTGTCAATTGACATCAAATTTGAGGAGTCAACAGCGAACACCATCATAACGCGAAGCAAGAACAACATCTTAATCTGTCTCTTCTCTCTCTTCCTTCGCGTTCTTAGCGCCTTCGCGGTTCGTTTAATCTAACTCCATTGTGCCTAGGATCGATCGCCCTATCGCGCGAAGAAAGAACAACATCTTAATCTGTCTCTTCTCTCTCTTCCTTCGCGTTCTTAGCGCCTTCGCGGTTCGTTTAATCTGACTCCATTTTGCCTCGGATCGATCGCCCTAGCCACCACAATCCCGATCGCACTTTCAACCCGGCCAATATATCGATGTAAGTCATAAGCCACCACCACCTGTCCCGCCGGCGAAGCATGAATCAAACCCAGATTCCCGTCCGCATTTCGATAAACCAAGCCAGTATGGGTGACATCCAATCCTTTCACATCGGTAGCTACCGCCACAATATCCCCAGGTTTTAAATCAGAATAAATATTTTTAATCTGATTTTTTGGTATGTAATTAACTGTAGATTTAGCCAAATCAGTTTCAATGTTAACAATGCACTGATAAGTAGCTTCGTCCTGCCGCATTTGGGGATAACTGCTGCGGTGCTGACTCATGAAATTGAGTTTTTTATCCAGGGGTACTCCTCCCAACTTGGCTGTGATATTTTCTACAGTTTCGCGTTTTTGATTGTCATTTATCCATTCCGAAAAATAGTGCAAGCGGCTGCAATAACCGTTGATTTTACCGTTTAAATAGCGCTGAGACTCAATCCTATTTACAAAATTTGGATAATCGTAATCTTGGGCGGCCACACCCCGTGCGATCGCCAGTACAGTTTCGACAAATAAGACGCAATCAAACTTGTCTAAAGTGATGACTAATTTTTCGGTCCCGGATTTATCTAACAAACCCTCAGCGTAGGGTTGACCGAGAAAATAATTGCCGATCGCCTGTACAATTTCTCCCATGGGGCGAGCCTGCAAATTTTGTTGTTTTGCATACTTTACAACCCGCTCAAAACGTGCTATTTGTTCAGGATCTGCAACGGTTTCTGTAGTAATATGATTGGCATCAGGTTGTCTGACCAACAAGTCAAGCAATTGAGTGTAGGAAATTTGGGGTAAATTTTTTAATTCCCAAAACCAACTACTGCTACTGAAAATAGTTGGCTGGTTTGTTACCTCCACATTTGGGCTTGCTTCTGTAAACTCTGGCGACAGATCCGCGTTGCGTCTGGCTGTTTGTAGATGGACAATAGGTTCAGCAGCAGCAGATTGGGGCACAAATACCACAAGCGCAGGTATCAAGGAATTACTAACGCCAACTATTGTTAATCCCAAAACAGCCAGCCCCCAAAAATTTCTCATATTTTTCAATGGATGTTGTTTCAACGGAGTGCTATCCTGAGATTTTTACAATTACCAGAAGTATAAATCAGCCCATAAAACATTGAAAACTGGCAAAAACTGAGTCGATCGACACATTTGTCATTTAGAGGCCGCCTCATTATACACTGATCCTGCGAGTTTGATACCACACCACTGTAATGCAAATAGACCGACGCCGCCGCCCCATCTCCCCCAGACGCCCAACCACCAAAGGACGCACCAGCCCAGGACGCCCAACTAATCAGCGTCCAGTCAAGTCCCGTCGCCGACGGAGGACTGCTTTTGCTCGGTTAAAATATCGCAATATTCTGTATTTAATTCTAGGGGCGATCGCGATCGGTTGGATCGTCACACTACCATTTAGATGTCGTCGTCCCATGGAACCGCCTATAATCTCGCCTCAAGAGATGATCGCCCCACCGACAATTTCCACACCAGAAAATGTAGTAGACTCCAATTCCGATAGTAGCTTCACCTATAATATCAAAACACCGCCCAATCCAGTTTATTCTCAGGAATTGCAAGTCATTGTTGATGAAGCAGTGCAGATTGCGGCATCCAAAGGATTACCGGTAGAACCACTATCAATTAGCTTGGTGGATGTCAGCAATTCCCAAGCCCACACCTTCGCCGGATATCAAAATCAAACCCTGAGATTTCCCGCTAGCGTGGCTAAATTATTTTGGATGGCTGCGTTTTACTCAGCCATGGAAAAAGGCAGGATCGCTGAAAAAGAATCGGCTTTTACTTCCGATTTAGAACAAATGATTCGTGTTTCCAACAACGACGCAGCTAGCCGGATTTTAGACAAGATTACCGATACAGAATCCGGGGATAAACTCACAGGAGAAAGCTGGGAAAATTGGCTCAAAAAAAGGAATCAAATTAATACATTTTTTCAATCATCTGGTTATGAAAATATTAGTTTAACCACCAAAAATTATCCAATATATTATTTAAATCAAGAACAGCCTACAGGTCGGGAATTGCAGTTGCAAGGGGAATCAGCCCAGCCCATTCGCAATCAAGTAACTACCGATCAAGGAGCCAGATTAATGTATGAAATTTATACCAGACAAGCTGTTTCCAGCATCGCCAGCCGCAAAATGGCTTACTTGCTGACGCGAGATTTAGACCCCAAGGCTTGGAAAAACGACCCTAGTAACTCGATACAGGGATTTCTTGGGGAATCTTTACCAACTAATATTTATTTTGGTTCTAAAGTGGGTTATACTTCCAAGTGTCGCAGCGAAGTGGCGTTTGTCAGGACTTTAGACGATCGAGCGATTTATATCTTAGTCGTTTTCGCTGACGATGCAGCCTATGCCAAGGATGAAACCATATTTCCGGCAATTTCGCGATCGATTTTCGATCGCCTCAATGCTCGTAATCCCCAAAAATAATATTCAGCAATAAAATCATTGTGGGGTAGGCATGGTGTCTGCCCTTGAAAAGTTATGTACTTTTCATTCTGCTTCTTTATTGTTTATTTATGATTTAACTGGGGCGAAAGGATTCGAACCTCTGAATGGCTGGACCAAAACCAGCTGCCTTACCACTTGGCGACGCCCCAATGTCTTAACCTTTATTATCTTACCATTGGGATGTGGTAATTTGTCAAGGGGTTTGACAAAAAAATTTGAAAATTTGTCTGGAAGACGATCGCCCGCTCTTGTTCAAGTCTTGCTCACAGAGGGGAGAGCGATCGGGATTTTAATCCTGAACTCCGCTCCCTGTCCTGTTTGTGAGATACACTCCAAGCTCCCGGAGTGTTTTTCTACCACAATTTGATAACTGATCGACAAGCCCAGTCCAGTTCCCTTACCCACAGGCTTTGTGGTAAAAAATGGGTCAAACAAGCGACCTTTGGCTTTTTCTGTCAATCCTGGGCCATTGTCCCGAATCCGAATCAGCACAAATTGACCGCTGGATTTGACCCAGGATGTTTCCTGGGAGTCTGTTCCCACTATCGCCGTCGAAATTTCGATCTTCTTGGGTGCGGGCTGATGTTCCAAGGCGTCGATGGCATTGCCGATTACGTTCATAAATACTTGGTTGAGTTGACTGGGGTAACACTCCACCTTTGGCAACTCGCCGTAATTTTTGACTACTTCAATCGCAGAAATCTGCCCGTTGGATTTCAAGCGACT
This sequence comes from Microcoleus sp., assembly GCF_041354475.1. Classification (NCBI taxonomy): domain Bacteria; kingdom Bacillati; phylum Cyanobacteriota; class Cyanophyceae; order Oscillatoriales; family Microcoleaceae; genus Microcoleus; species Microcoleus sp. The sequence continues at coordinate 60,617 of NZ_JBGJZU010000001.1, read as the reverse complement.
GTTCAAAATCAGCAAGGTGCTATCTATGCCTTCGTGAATGTCCACGGGCTTCATCTCGCCTTCGTCGTGTCGCGAGAAGTTCCGCAAAGAAACGACTATTTTACGGATGCGTTCGACTCCCATCTCCATGGAAGACAAAATTTTCAGCAAGTCGGGGATGACGAAATCCACATCAATTTCTTCGCTCTTGTGGAGAATTTCGGCGCAGGGTTCGGGGTAGTGTTTTTGGTACAAGCGCAGCAAATCCAGCAGATCTTTCATGTACTGCTCGCAGTAAGTCAAGTTGCCGTAAATAAAGTTTACCGGATTGTTAATTTCGTGGGCGACACCGGCCACCATTTGACCGAGAGAGGACATTTTTTCGTTTTGGATGAGTTGAGCTTCTTTTTGCTGCAAATTCAGCAATGTTTGGCTTAGTTGGCGGGCTTGAGTTTGAGCGGCTAAGGCAGTGGCGCGACTTTGGGCATAAAGTTCGGCTTGGTCGATCGCGATCGCCAGTTGGTCTACCACCGCTTGCAGCAATTCTACTTCGCTCCAGGACCACTCCCGGCGGTTGCTGTAGTGATTGCAAACAATTGCTCCCATTTGACCGGCGCGAGTCTTGAGCGGTAGCAGCAGCTTGGACGCAATTCCCAAATCTGCCAAAAAAGCTTGGGTGGGCGGCTCAATGCAGGTGGTATTTGCCACATCGCCGATCCTGAGCGGTTGGCGGTGACGAATTTTTTCACCCAGGAGCGTGATTTGGGCGATCGGGTAATCTGCTAGTCTGTCCTTCAACTCTGGATTTGCCGCCTCGTGGGTCATCGCAAAGCTCTCCTGGTTCTGGGGTGAGACTGAGTACCATAAAAAGTAGCATTGGTCAATCTGTAATAAGTTACGAATTTGGTTGACGGCAGTATCTAAAATTTTGTCGAGGTCCAGGGAGTTTCGCATTTGGCTGGCGAGACCAAACAGCAAACCTTCGGGCCTACTCAACAATTCTTCGCGAGCTTTCACCCGATCGATCCCCACAGCAATCACGTTAGCCATGGAGGCGATCGCCTCTAGGGTTCCCTCCGTGGTTGCATGGCGGCAGCACAGGGCCATCACTCCCACCAGTCGCTTCTCCACAATCAGACCAAAGGCGATCGCAGATGGCATCGACAGCAGCCACAGGGGGGCTGTGGACAGTTTTCCTGGTTCTGTTCGCATCCACTCCTCTATTTCCAATTCCCAGGCTGGATTGCTCAGTCCTGAAGCAGCTTGCAATTCTAGTCGATCGGTCTGCCGGTTCAAGGTCCAGATGCTCGCCGCTGTGGCGTCTAGGTGTTTGACTATGGCGTCGATGCAGCCCTTGAGCATCGTCGGTATAGTCCCACCTTGTCCTAGGGTCGTACCCACTTGAGCTTGCAACGTGGACAGGCGCGATCGCTCTTGGCTTTCTCGGAGCGCTATTTCTACTGGCTGCTGGTCGATGATGGTAGTTTCCCACGGATAAATTGATGTCCCACCCTCACCAAACACTGAGAGATTTTTGGTGCCAAATATCTTTGTAGCTTCCTCTGGCTTCTGTACGCCAGAGAAGAATTCGTCCACAGACGATCGCTCTAATTCGGCTAATTCTCCTGAGTCTTCCTTGGTTGGTTCTAGCTTAGTGCCATGTTCCTGGGCTTGGGCTAGTTGGCAACGCAGTTCCACCAGGGTAGCAACTTGCCGACTCAAAGCTTCTATAGCATTGATTGCTTCTTTTGTCAAGTCTTTTGGTACGGCATCCATGACCGAGAGGATTCCCAGCATTTCTCCGTCCTTGGTGACGATCGGCATTCCGGCGTAAAATTTCACAAAAGGGTCAGAGGCGACTAGGTGATGACTGGCAAATCGCGGATCGGTGGCAGCGTCTGGGATGATGCTAACTTCGGAGTTAGATACGGAGAGTCGATCGAACTCTTCAGGGTTTTGACCCATCGCCAGGGCACAAAAATTGAGGTAGTGGTGGGTAAAAGCGCGATCGAGACCTACCTGAGACTTGAGCCAGTGGCCGTTAGAGTCATTCAAACTCACAACAGCCATAGAACTCTGAGTCATCTGAGCAGCTAAGCCCGCCAAATCATCGAAACAAGCCTCCGAAGCAGATCCCAGGATCTGATACAGGTCTATATTTTGGAGCTTTAACACTTTTTTCGTAAAAGGCAAGGGTGCTTTCATGTGTAACTGCCCGTTGAGTTGCTTTTGCTAAGAATTATCAATAGAGAACAGAATTAAAAGGCATAGATTGTGGTTTGCGCAGACTGTAGCCTAGTGGCATCTAGGATCATTGTGCCTGGTTTAGAGATATGTGGGAAATTGGGAGTTGGGGGACTGAGATCGTTACTTAGATTTAGTTTATTCATTCAGTATAAATTTTTTCTAACGTATTTATATCAGGCAGCTAGTTACCACACTGGTAGATTAAAATCCTGAGTGTGTGTCACAATACCAGTGTCCTACTCCTAGCCATGATGCCTGCTACTGAAGTACAGCTAGAAAATTCAGTGGAAAAAATTCCTAACGTGTTAAATTTCGTAACAATAGTGACTAAAACTCCTTGGAAGCGATATCATTCAGCCTCTGGTGCATCGGTCGAGATGAGGGCTGGCAGTGAAGGCGAGTCAGTCGCACAAGGTGGATGAATGCTCCCAAGCCACATTATTGGCGCATCCGACGCGCCAGTAGCGGTAACAGCTCACAAGTAATCGGGATAGCAAAGCATTTGCAGTTAGTCCCTCTGGGGAAAACTCAAAAATGAAACAGTGAAATTATGTTGCATACTTCTTGAAAGAAGTATAAATAGATTATAGATTGGGGAGAAGAATATGTCTGCAAGTAGCAGCTTACCAACTATTCTGGCTGTTGATGATAGCGCGGTAATGCAAGGATTGGTCAAACAGGCTTTAAGCAAAGAGTTTCGGGTGCTGGTGACTGACAATGCAGTGGATGCTTTGTCAACTATTTATCACGAACAAGTTGCAGTTTTGCTACTGGATGTTTCAATGCCCGGTATTGACGGATTGGAACTGTGCCGCACCGTGCGCAGTTTACCTCAGTTTCAGAACTTGCCCATCGTCATGTTGACAGGGCGAGATGGAGCTTTTGATAAGGTACAGGGGCGCTTGGCTGGAGCAACGGAGTATTTAACTAAGCCCTTTGATGCTGATATGTTACGCGAGGTAATTCATAAATTTATCAAGCAATAAGTTCTAAATTTTAAATTTAGCCAACAGGAAAGGAGCGATGGCGCTAATGGGCAGAATCTGTTGGACAGCACCTAGGGCGATCGCCTCCTTGGGCATCCCGAAGACAACAGAGGTAGCTTCGTCTTGGGCTATTGTCAAACCACCAACTTTGGCGATCGCCAACATTCCGTCAGCACCATCTCTGCCCATACCTGTCAGCAACACCGCCGCAGCAGCGCGACTATAAAAATTAGCTACAGACTTAAATGTCACCGTTACAGAAGGGCAGTGTCCACCGACAGGAGCAGCTTCTGAATAAATAAATCGCCCTTTAGAGTCCAATTCTAAATGAACTTTTTCCGGTGAAAAATAAATATTCCCCGCCAGCGGCAATTCCCCAAAAGCAGCTATCTTAACAGGTAGTTTCGATTCATGGCCCAGCCAATCAACTAATCCTTGCAAAAAACCTTCACTAATGTGCTGGATACAAATTATAGGCACGGGGAAATTAGCCGGAAGCTTAGAAATAATCCCGTGCAATGCCTGTGGGCCTCCTGTAGAAGCCCCTATAGCCAATAGTTTAATAGTGGGAGATTTGACATTTTCTGGGGAAAATTGGTAAGGAGAAACTGGTAATGGGTTAATTTTTTTGACATTTTTGTTGACATATTCGGTGGGTACGAACTTTTGATGCCGTGTAAATACTTTCACTCCTGAGAGGATTTTAATTTTAGCGATTAATTGATTAGTAAGGCGATCGTAATCTGACGCTAACCCGCCCATCGGTTTGGGAAAAACATCCAATGCACCTGCTTTTAACAGTTGAAATACATTATGAGTATCATCGGCTTGCACGGAAGCACTGATGACTAAAATTGGTAGAGGATATTTCTTCATTACTTCTTGGGTGAATTCTAACCCGTTCATCGGTGCCATATTTAAATCGGTACAGATGACTTGTGGCTGAAGTTTTGGGATTAATTCTAGTGCTTCTAATCCGTTGCAAGCAGTACCGACAACTTTGATTTCTGGGGAGGAGTCAAAAATTCGTTTGAGGATGATCGTCACTACTGGAGAATCTTCAACTAATAATACTTTAATAGGCGATAACATCAGTTTTTAGGGGAATGGGGAATTAATTGGGCCTAGGGCGTTGACTGTTAACTGTTAACTGTTAACTGTTGACTGTTAACTGTTGACTGTTAACTGTTAACTGTGAACTGTTAACTGTTGACTAATAATTAATGACTAATAATTAATAACTGTTGACTACTAACTAATAACTAATGACTAATGACTAATGACTAAACTAACCTTTTTAAAGTCTCTACCAACACATCTTGATTAAAAGTACCTTTAGGAATATAAGCATTTGCCCCGGCATCAGCACCTCTCTTTCTATCTTCATCCGAAGCCAAAGAAGTCACTAAAATTATCGGCAAATCACTGTATTTTTGTTGCTGACGAATCTTAACAGTCAGTCCCAAACCATCCAAATTTGGCATTTGCACATCAGAAATCACCGCATCAAAATTGCGAGTTTTTAATTTATTGAACGCATCCAATCCATCTACGGCTGTCACCACTTCATAACCTGCACTTTCCAGGATGCGTTTTTCTTGAGTGCGGGTGGCGATCGAGTCTTCTGCTAAAAGTATAACTTGTTTTCGGCTGGCAGTCTCCATGGGCGATCGCAAACCAGCAATAGTACGCGACAAAACTTGCTTGCGTACCGATTTTATCAAATCCTGGGGATTCAGTACCATACAAACTTCCCCGTTACCAAGAATTGTTGCACCGGAAACATTTCGCACCCTTTTTAGTAATTTACTTTGAGGTTTAATCACCACATCCTGTTCGTCTATTAAAGCATCTACAAATAATCCCAATCTTTCCTCTCCTATCTTTAAAATAATACAAGGAATTTTTCCCGAATTTGAACCCATAAATTCCTTGGGTGTATGGGGGTAAAGTTCGTTCCAATTTTCCTCTTTACCAGCCCGATTTTGCATCCAGGTTTGATTATTTAATTCCAGTAAATCTCTCAGGTGAGACACTGACAGAGGCTGACCTTTTAAAAGTACAGTTTCCCTACCTTCCATAGCAAAAATATCAGAAGAAGAAACTAATTGTGCTGTTTCTACAAACTCTAGTGGCAGACCATAAGCAATGTCTTCAACTACGACAATCAATACATTCGCTGTAGCTAAAGACGTACTTAGTTGCAATCTAAAAGTGCATCCTTGTCCCGGCAAAGAATCCACTTGAATAGTACCTTTCAAGGCTTCAACATTAGTACGCACTACATCTAAACCCACCCCACGTCCCGATACTTCAGTCACAAATGTTCTGGTCGAAAAACCAGGAGCAAAAATCAAAGATTGCACTTGACTTGTGGTCATAACTGCCAGTTGTTCTAAGGTACAAATATTACGTTTGATTGCCGTTTGTTTAATACGCTCAAGATTTAGTCCTCGACCATCATCAGCCACTTCAATAATCACGTTACTGGCTATAGAATAACCTTTTATACGGAGAGTTGCCACAGGAGGTTTGCCAACTTTTTTGCGTTCTGCAACAGTTTCAATTCCGTGGTCGATCGAATTCCGAATCATGTGCATCAAAGGGTCTTTCATTTCCTCTAAAATGCGTTTGTCTGCTGTAGTTTCGCCTCCTTCAATCACTAAGGCAACTTCTTTACCTTCCCGTTTCGCTAAGTCTCTTACAGTTCTAGAAAATAAATTAAAAATAGTAGACAAAGGCAGCAGTCTGAGAGTGCGAATTCCTGATTCTAGTTCCTCGGCAATTATTTCAAGTCTCGCCGTATCTTCATACACTAAATTTTTCAAGCGGTTGACTAAAATGCCAAGCCGTTCTAAACGTTCTTGGGTACGTTGACAGTAATTCTGCAATTGCATGAATTTATCATTTTCTTTCATCCTGTTTTCATCTATTTGTATCTGATGAAAAGTCAAGCTAGTGACAAAATATTCTCGACTCCACTCTTCCCACAAAGTCGTAATTTGTTCGATATCTGCCACTCGGTGTCCCAGTCGAGTTTTGGTGACAGTAAGTTCCCCAGCTTGAGTCATTAAATCATCTAAATTTTGGGTAGCAACGCGAATGGTTTCTATACGATAAGATGAGGTGGATAAGGCGGTGGCAGGGGATGGTGAATCCGAAGCATTTGACACCGAAGGGGTAGGCAAGTTTTGAGCTTGCAGCAGCAATTCTTGCTCGGATTGTAGAGGTAAAAAAGAATAATTATTTTCTAAATTAACGACTTCTGAAGTTTCAATACTTGTTTCTATTTCTGTGGTAGAATGCTCAGTAATTGGGGTTTCTACCAAGGGGTTTTCTGATTCTGGTGATTTTGAAGATGCTGCTTCTACTATGGGGCTAGTAACTTGTGGTTGTGGTTGACTAGAAGCACCCATCATGCTAGCGAGGATGTAAAATGTATTAACTCCCGAATCTTCGCCCGTTACAGCTTCGTCAACTAGCTTGCGGATGGCTTCTAAACCTTGGGAAAGTTTATCGCTAATATCTGAAGTTAGTTGAGTTTTTCCGCGCTTGACACCTCCCAAAATATGCTCCATTTGATGAGCTAAAGATGCCACACTTTTTACTCCTAGCATCCCCGCATCACCTTTGAGAGAATGGGTTTCTCTCAGTAATTCTTCTAATTTAGCGGCATCCCCTGGGTGTTCTTCCAAATACAGCAATCCGTCATCGAGTTTCTGTAAGTGTTCTTCACTGGCAATTTTAAATACATCTCGGAGTTCTTCATCTTCAATTATCATAGATATTTTTAAGAATGGGGAATGGGGAATGGGGAATGGGGAATTGAGAATTGGGAATTGACAACTTACTACACTACAGACTTGAGATTTAATGCAGCTTCATTAAGTTTTTGAGTGCCAATTTTGACTTGAGAAATCCCACTGACTGTTTGAGATGCTGCTTGATTGAGAGCATTCATAGTATCACCTACTTGCTGAATCGCGATCGCCTGCTGTTTAATATTAAAAGAAATTTGCTGGTTGCTCGTAAACACGAGATTGCAAGCTTCCCTGACACCCGTAAAAGCTTCTGCCGTATCTCGTGCTGTTTTCACCCCTGCTGCTGCGGTTTTTTTGCCATCTTCCGTGGCTTTCACCGTCGAGGCGATCGCGCTCTTAATTTCTGGAATAATACCATTAATCTTCTGCGCTGCTTGTTGACTTTCATCTGCTAACTTACGAATTTCGCTGGCTACCACTGCAAAACCTTTACCGTACTCGCCGGCTCTGACTGCTTCGACGGCTGCGTTGAGAGCTAAAATATTGGTTTGGCTAGCTAAATCGCTCACCAAACTTGCTAAACTAGAAATATTTCCAATCTGACTTGTACTGTCATCGAGTCGATGATTATGCTGGGAAATTACCACCACAGCTTCTTTAAGATGTAGCATTTGATCGAGAGTTTGCTCTACCATTTCCGTACCTTGTTCCACGAGATTTAAAGCTTGGCGAGCAGCAGTCGCAACCGCCTCAGCTTGCTCCACCGTTTGGTAAGAAGACAGGGCCAAATTTTCTAAAGTTGTAGTGCTTTCTTTCACTGAGACAAATTGACGACCAACTATTTGTTCTTGTTCATTCATATTAGATACTATTTCTAGGGAAAATGAAGATATTTGGTATACCAAAACCTGAATTAATTTCACCAGATTTTGTAGTATTAAAAGTCCTAAAGGCAGCACAGTACCTAGGGATAATATAGTAACTAGCGTTCCTATTATTTTGAACCATAAAATAGAATCAAATAGGGAACTTTTGTCTACCTGATGGACAATTACAAAAAATCTTTGCTTGTTGTCTTTGATGGGAAATATTGTATAATAACTAACTACTCTATCGCTGAGTTCGACATTGCCTTGACCCCCGGAAAGTATTTGATTAACTATATCTTCTGAATAATCTTTGTGCAAATTCTCATCGGTTTTTATTTCCGAACCCCATTCTTTCTCAGGATTTGAATGGTGGATATAGTAACCATCTTGATTTAACATAAAAACTTGGTCTGCATCTTGATGCTTGAGTTCTTTAGCAATATCAATCAGACTTTGACCCAGAGCATTAGCAATCAAAATGCCTTTTCTTTGTCCTTTGGTATCAAAAATTGGAGTAGCGTAGCGAATTGTTGGTTTGTAAGGAATTTCTATTTTGCCGTATTCCTGATTGAGATTAAGTTGGGAGACATATATTTCTCCTGGTTTGAGTTTCATAGTTAAATAAAAGTAATCTCTCTCTGCTTTATTTTGTAATTGGTTATCCGGAAGAATTTTAATATTTTTACCATCAGAATCTACACGAACAAGTTCGTTACCTTTTTCGTCTATGTAACGCAATTGCATATAATAGGGCTTGACTTCCATCAGTGATGAAAAGATGATTTGCATTCGCTCGACCCAATTTTGATAAGTTGAATTACTTTCTCTGTCTACTCCATTGCCCTCCCTCGCTCTAATAATACCCTGGATCGGGGAAGATTTGCCGATAAATAAAATATCATAACTAAAATTTTCAAATTTATTAATCATTTGATTACCGCTAGATTTAACACTTTCATCAAGACTTAATAATGCTAAAGATTTCAGGGCGGCAGTGGAGGAATAAACCCCATAAAAACCCACAATCAATAAGGGAATTAAGGTACTTAAAATTAAGAGTATTAGCAGTCGGTACTGGAGTTTTGTGAAAAGTTTTTTAATCATTAGTAATGGGGAATATGAAAGGGCTAATTGGTTGGAAATGACGGGTGAATTTTGACTACTGATTACACTGATGATTTCAGATTTTGGGCTGCTTTATTAAGCTGTTCGATTCCGAGTTTGACTTGAGAAATGCCGGTGGCATTTTCCTGGGCGGCGAGGTTGAGAGAATTAACGGCATGAACTACATCCTGAATGGCGATCGCCTGGTCTTTCGCAGTAAACGAAATTTGTTGACTATTCAAAACAATGCGATCGATCGCCTGTGCTACACCAGCAAAGGCATCGGCAGTTTTTCGCGCAATTTTTACTCCACTATCCACGGTTTTTGATCCATCATCCGTCACCATGGTTGTGGAACTAATTGATGTCTGGATGTCGGCAACTAAAGCATTAATTTTGCTAGCAGATTCCTTGCTTAAATCTGCCAATTGCCGAATTTCTGTAGCAACAACTGCAAATCCTTTGCCACTTTCGCCAGCCCTCCAGGCTTCGATGGCAGCATTAATCGCTAACATATTTGTTTGATTGGCTAAATCGCTAACTAAACTAGAGATATTACCAATGCGACTCGTTTGTTCGCTCAAAAGCAAAATTTGCTTTTCAATTGCTGCAACATTTTGTTTCAAATTTGCCATTTCTTTGAGGGTATTCTGTACTGCTTGACTACCTCCGGTGGTGAGCGCGAGAGCTTGTTTGGCTCCCAGAGCAGCGGCTTCTGCTTGGGAAGCACAAGCCCTGCTTGATTCACCCAATTCATCCATTGTACTCACAGTTCGCTCCACAGCATATAGTTGTTGACTGGCGATACGTTCTTGTTGTTCGACGGTGACAGCAATCTGTGAGGAAGAATAGGCGATCGTCCGCACAATTTTATTCACTGATCTGGTAGTTCGACTAGCGACAAAAGTTGCCATGGCGCTGACAACAGCAGCAGTTAGTCCAACTCCTCCTATCAGAGCAAATAGCAATTGTTTTTGGGGAGCAAATACGTTGTCTGTATCATTGGCAATCAGGACACTCCAACCCAATTTCGGCATATTGGTTGATTTTTCAATTTCAATAGGAGCATATGTCACCAGTTCTTCTCCTCCGCGAATCCCATCGATATCGATGAGACTGTTTATTTTATGGGCGGCCTGCATTGTCGCAAAAACACTATAGTCTGAACGTGCATCTCTGCCCAGATGTTCGATTTCGGTGGCAGAAAAAAACTTGCCATTGCTATCAATTAAATGATACTCATCTGCTTCTAGTCCTTCGGAGTCTCTGATTAATTTTTCTTTGTTTTCCTGAAAAGCCTGTTCTAAATATTTTATAGGCGTGCGAGTTCTCAGAATTGCGATAGTTTTTCCTGTATTAATTTCGACTACAGGAGCCGCAGCAAAAATAGAGTATTTGCCAGTGATAAATGATTCTCTAGGTTGCACTACTGTCGGAAGATTAGTTTTAAATACTTCCTGAAAATAATCCCGTTTACCCAAATCTATAATTGGCTCTCCGCTGGATTGTAAAATAGTATTTCCCTGAAGATCGGCGATGGCAATGCTGTCGTAACCTTCCCCTTGTTTTACATATTTATCTAACAGAGCTTGTTTTTGGCTCTTGGAAGTAGTTTCGCTGACTCTGGGATCGCTCAGTATACTTAAATTAGCTAGCTCCTGAACATCTAAGTACCTTTCAAAAACTAAATTACTGACATCATGGGCTATGGCGACTGCTCGTGACTCTTGATATTTAATTACATAAGTATTTAGGTTTTGATTGGCAAAGAAAAAAGTTATGGCTCCCGTTAAGATAGCTGGAAGTGTACCGAGGGCGAGAGCAAATGCAATCGCTTTAATTCTTAAGGATATGTTTGGCATTTTTGTAAATTTCTCATAATTAAAAAATATCATGACTTACACATTGTCAGGGTGGGGCAAGGCTGCGAGTTATTAGGAATGAAATAATTAGGTTATTAGTCCATAAATTAGAAATATTTTACACAACTGCTTTCAAATCTAAGGCTGCTTCATTCAATTTTTGGGTCCCGATTTTAGTTTGACTGATACCGCAAGCTGTTTGAGCTGCGGCTTGATTGAGGGAGTTCATGGCTTGCACCACCTGTTCGATCGCGATCGCTTGTTGTTTGGCATTCAATGAAATCTGCTGAGAACTCATGACTACATTGTTAATTGCATTGGCAACCCCGGCGAATGCAGCGGCGGTTTCTGAGGCAATATTCACCCCAAATTCTACTGTTTTAGTCCCTTCTTCTGTGACCATTACTGTTGAATTAATCGCTCTTTGAATATCCGCCACTAATAGGTTAATTTGTGCTGCGGATTTTTTACTGCGCTCGGCCAGTTTGCGAATTTCTGAGGCCACAACACCAAACCCCTTGCCATTGTCCCCCGCCCGCACGGCTTCCACGGCGGCATTGAGTGCTAACATATTAGTCTGATTAGCCAAATCGCTCACTAAAGTTGAAATATTACCAATGCGATCGGTTTGTTCGCTCAATTGCATAATTTGTCCTTGCATATCCTCCACTTTGGTTTTGAGAGTTGCCATGGCTTCTAAAGTTTGTGCTACAGCTTTTGTGCCACCTCCAGCTAAATTCAAAGCTTGCATTGCTTGCATCGCTGCTGTTTCTACCTGCTGTGCTGTCGCCCTGGAAGACGCACCCAGTTCGTCCATTGTAGTCGTAGTTTGATTGACTGAAGCGGCTTGTTGACTGGCCATCCGTTCCTGTTCTTCGATGGTGGCTGCAATCTGGCTGGAAGAAATGGCGATCGAGCTAATTGCGCGATCGATAGTTCTGGCAATTCCTGACGAAATCACCCAAGCTATCACCCCACCTAACAGGACTAAAAACCCACAACTAACTACCAATACCGATATTAAAAATATCAAAGAGTCCTTCGTTTTATTTGTCTCTTTTTTAATTAAGTCTGATTCTAGTTCGCTAAACTGTCTATGTATTTCGACAAATTCATTCACAAATTTTGTGTGTTTTCCTGTATTAAATATTGCGAGGGCTTCAGTTTTTTTATTGGCTTGCAATAAATTAACTATTTCGTTAGAATTATTATAATATTCGTTGTTGAGACTTAGCATCTTCTGTAGACGAGTTTTCTGTTGAGGGTTTTTAATGATGGGCTCCACATTATTAGCAGACTGACGAGCCAATTCTGCACCTGTTTTAAAATCATTTAAAAACTGCGGATTTTGATTGATTAAATACCCCCGTAATCCGCGTACCATTTGCTCAGTTCCTGCGGAAATATTGTTGGTTAGTCCGATGACATTTTCTATTCTTTCTACTTCTTGAAAACTACTCAATACCTGATTGGTGGTTTGATAAACTAGGATGGGTAGACCTAAGTAGATAGCTGCGGGCGCTACATAGGCTATCAACATTTTATTTCTAATATTTAATTTTTTTAAGATAGCAAACATATTTTTCTCCGGGATTTAACAGCACTTACGCAGTATTAATGCTGACGGGGCAATAGTAGGGGGAAGACCCCCGATTACACCCTTGGGCAGAAGTTTTGCGTAAGTCTTAATCAATATTTATAATACCAAATTATCTTCTTTAGTGAAATATAGTTTTTAAAACCGATTTGGGAGATTTTTTTAATTCAAACCTCTTCGTCAACAATGACTCCTCCTTTTGTGAGGAGTTTTTCCAAATTCAGAATCGCCATCATTTTTCCTCCGTAAATAGCTGTACCTCGTAGATATTCGCGGTTAGCTGAATGCAATGCCGCGGGAACAGTTGCAATTTCTGAGACTCTTAAATATACAATATCTAAGATTTCGTCTACAACTATACCAGTCACTAAATCTGCTACTTGCACAACGATCGCCTGAGATGGATAATTGGTGGCACTAGGCATATTTAAAGAAATATTTAAAACATTGCGAATATCCAGTATGGTTAAAATTTCTCCGCGTAAATTCATATTGCCAATTATGCGATCGGGAGTGCAAGGAATTGGGGTTAGTTGGCGAATGTCAGTAAATTCGCGGACTACATCTAGGTCCATACCAAAGTATTCACCATTCAAAGTAAATACGGCCACGGATATATTAATTGCGGCAGAATTATCCCCCTCGCCTTGCCGCCTCAAATTGTCAGCCCGCGATTTAAAAATTGCCCTTTCTTCCGGCGTAGCTTGGGGGCAAAAAATCTGATGCTTGCTTAAAATTTTCGCATTTTCACTCAACAATTTGGCTTTGAGATACCAGGGTAGATGTTCAGTTTCTGTCTCTGGTGCTGTTTCTTCACCACCTGCATCGCTGACAGAAATAGGTAAGCTTTCCTCTGTTTTTTCAGCAGAATATCGAATTAGGCGATCGAGATTGAGTAGCATGATAATATCGGCTTCGCAGCGGGCAAATCCAGCGACAAAATGATGGGATGCGACGCCTTCGTCTCGCCCATAAGATAGCTGGGGAGTGGTGGTATGTTCTGAGATTTCTTTAACTTCGCGAACTTGATTGACAATGATACCGACTTTCCATTCTTGCCACTCTATGACGATCGCACTATCTGTCACAGTATACTCCTGCCAAACGTATCCAAAACGGAGATTCAGATCCATCACAGGCAGAATTTCACCCCGAAGGTCGATCGCCCCAACAATATCTTGAGGCGCTTCTGCAATGGGCGTCAACTCCGGCAGAAAGAAAATTTCTTGAACACAGCAGGCTTCTACACCGTAGAGAAAACCGTTCTGTTCAAAAATAAGATACGGTTTAGTTTCCATATTGAACTATTTGGGACAAAGGTATAGGGCACAGCGAAGGAGAGGGATCGAGCATTATAAATATTCCACGGGACTAGATATTAGGGAAGGACTGGTTTATAGAGGAACCCTGTTGTTAGCTACCAGTGCATAAATTTTGTTGACCGTACAATCTTACCAATTTTTTTTTAAGTTGTAACAAAACTTGGCTCGCCGTCATTTTGCCCTGCTGGTCGATCGGAGTATTGGGCGGTAATTTTCCAAGAATTTCACAGGATGAATTATACATTTTCATGGCTCTGGTTATCTGGCCTTCTTTATGGTATATATTGCCCAGGTCTAAATAAGCGGAAATAAAAGATGGACAAAGATAAATTATTCTCTTAAGAAACTGCTTAGCTGTTTCTAATTTTCCCTGTTCTTCGGCAATTTGAGCTTGTAAATAATAAGGAAAAACCGACATTGCATCAACTTTACTAGCTCGTTGGCAGTGTTCGATCGCCTGAGAATACTTACCTAGATTTGCATAAATTTGAGCTAATAAATAATCTGCATCAAAATTATAAGACTGCATTTTAAGAGATTCTTTGGCTTGAGAAATGGCTGCTGCATAAGCTTTATTTTTAAAATTTTTCTTGGCTTCTTCAATCAATATTGAAGCGGTTTTTTCCTGGGGTTGATTCAATTCCTTATTGGGTGCTTTTGCCGCTTTTCTTTCGGTTAAATCTCCGACTAAATAGCGATTTCTCAGCATTTTTCCCAGGGGACTAGATTCTGTTAACAGGGGAGTGAGTTCTGAAAAAGACCCCTGAGCAAAATTAGCTGATTTCGTTGCTCGTCCTAGGAAATTGCGATCGTCAACGAATTCATAATTTTCTGATTTCTCAAGGGACGACTTGAGTTGCTGTAAGTTCCAAGATTCATTTTGAGAGCCTTCCCTCAGTAATGGATCTCGACGCTGATAAACAATGGACTCCGGAAAAACCTTGGGTAGAAACTCGTTCATAATTTGACCGTGCACTTCAGCGTGACCGGTCATTAAATATCCTCCCGGTCTCAGAGTCTTGGCAATTTTTTTCAGTACCAGTGAAATATACTGATGCTCAAAATAAACAAAAACGTTTCTACACAAAATTAAATCAATATTATAAATATTTTTGTAAATATTAGGAAATTCGTCGGCGATTAAATTTACACAGTTAAAATTTACACTTTGACGCAATTCTCGACTTATTTCCCATTCAATTTGTCGCTGATTAAAATACTGTTTTTGTACTTGGGGGTCAACCAAGCGAAAGGACCAAGGGCTGTATACTCCCTGTTGGGCTTTTTCGATTACTTTTTCATTTATATCAGTCCCTAAAATTAATATTTTCCATTGATGCCAATCGGCAATCAATTCTTTTAACAAAATAGCTAAAGAATAAGGCTCTTCACCAGTGGAACATCCCGCACTCCAGATTCGGAGTGTCGGCACAATTCCCAAGGTATTTTGCAAGTTTCTTTTCTGAGCTATTAATTCAGGCAAAATCACTCTTTTCAATAAATCAAATTGTCCCCGATCGCGCATGAAATAACTTTCTACCGTTGTCAATAGCAATACTAACTCGCGCCATTCGTTTTGACTTTGAAAGCTTTTATGATTTAAAATTTGATAATATTTTTCGGGTTCTTTAATTTTTAAAACTTGCATTCTGTCCACAATTTTTTGACACAAAGTAGCTCGGTCTTGGGACCGAATTTGTAAGCCAATTTGAGAACTAATTAATTGAATAAATAGTTGAATTAGTGAATCATTCATATTAAATATGTAGATTTATTCTAAAATTTGTGTGAATTAGTGATGCTTATTTGTTAGTTGTTATTTTTTATGGGTATTTTAGCTGATCGCCCTGAAAAAAGCTATACCAAGAATATCATATCAGAAAATTGTCTCCAGGAGGCATTGTAATATAAATTTAGGCTGCACCGGACAGAATTACCCGATCTGTGCGTCCAGGACTAAAATATTCAGCAACTCCAAGGCAAAAGGCAGAAAACAGAAAAAATTCTGCCTTCTGCCTTCTGCGTGCAACCGCCTCAATTCCCAACTTTAAGCTGGATATATCCGCAGACGGCGATTCGGTTCTTCACCAAAACTGTCGGATTTTAGGTGATAGTGTTCCACAAGTTCATGCTGCATTTTGCGAACATTAGGAGAACGGGGTAAGAGTTCCACAGGCTGTCCCTTGGGAATCACAATTTGCTCCACAGCTAAGCGGGTTTCTTCGAGAGCTTCGAGTTCGTCAGAAGAACCGCTGCGGGCAAATAAGCTGAGGTCAGCGATTTCCGGGGTTGCGGGGTCCTCCATGTCCAACAAGCGTCGCAAAGCTCTCGCTACGTGAGGCAGAGTGCTAGCCTTAATGGTGTGCAGAGGAACTTGGCGAGTTTTTGCCAAATGACGCAGTTTCGACTGGTTCCGAACATTAGAGCGCAAAGCTAAAACCACGTCAGCAGTGTCAATATCCTTAGTCAGCACCACGGGCAGATTCAAAGTCGAAATTACCTGTTCGAGGTGATGACGAGCTATGCCATAAGGATAAACGTGGAGTGGCAAATCTTCCCCATTGGGCCCGACATTCTGAGAAAAGCGTCCGGGCCGGGCGACTGGTTCCACTGACAACGACTCTTCCAGCAGTTGCTCAAAATATCTAGTTTCAGACACTGGGGCACTGTTGGCTGGGAATTTGTCAGCGGGAGGGGGCATGGGTACCATTTTCCCAGCACTGCGCCACCCGGATAGGGGGGTGACGGGCCGGATTGCCGATACCGAAGCCGACGATGACGACGACGCAGTACCTGAGTTCCCCGGAAACCGGCCGGGAGGAGTGCCTGCTTCGTGAGCGATGATGACTTCTCCAGTCTCGCTGATGCTTCTGATTTGTTGGTTCGGTTGTTTTCCCCGTAGTAGAGTGTCGATGGCCTCTGCAACTTGCTCGTGTACCACCCACTTCTGGCGTTCGAGCATTTCGATGGCAATGGCAAAAGTTGGGGGTGCTTTGCGCTCCAAAACCGTCTTTTGAGAACCGCGACGCCTAGCCTCATCATCTCCCAGAGTCACTGCTTGAATGCCCCCAATTAAATCAGCCAGAGTCGGGTTTTTCATCAAGTTTTCGATCCGGTTCCCGTGGGCAGTACCGACTAACTGCACGCCCCTTTCCGCGATGGTTCGGGCCGCCAAAGCTTCCAATTCCGTGCCGATTTCGTCAATCACGATCACTTCCGGCATATGGTTTTCCACTGCTTCGATCATGACTTGGTGCTGAAGTTCGGGACGGGAAACTTGCATTCTGCGAGCTCTGCCGATCGCTGGGTGAGGAATATCTCCATCTCCGGCAATTTCATTGGAGGTATCAATAATCACAACTCGTTTTTCCAAATCATCGGCTAACACGCGGGCAATTTCCCGCAGCGCCGTTGTTTTGCCGACTCCGGGGCGGCCGAGCATCAGAATCGATTGGCCGGTTTCCACCAAATCCCGGATAATCTTGATCGTCCCAAACACAGCACGGCCAACCCTCAAAGTCAAGCCAATAATCTCACCGCTGCGGTTGCGAAGGGCGCTGATCCGGTGCAGGGTTTGCTCGATGCCGGCTCGGTTGTCCCCACCGAAATGACCGACTCGCTCAATGCAGTAATTCAGGTCTGCCTTGGAAATCGGCTTTTGGGAAAGGTGTTCGGCCTTGGATGGAAAACGAGCTTCGGGAAGGCGCCCCAAATCCATCACAATCTCAATCAGATTGTTACGCTGCGGGTGCTGTTCTAGGGGTTGCCGGATGTCATCTGGCACGATGTCGAGTAATTTATTGAGGTCGTCTGTAATCTGCATTCGCCGTCCATCTGTTCGGGTGACGTTTTCAAGCTTTTTAGTCATTGGTTATTAGTTATTAGTCATTGGTTATGGGTTATTAGTTATTAGTCATTGGTTATGGGTTATTAGTTATTAGTTATTGGTTATTGGAACTAACTACCAACGACTAACCACTAACTACCAACGACTACTGACTAATGACTACTGACTAATGACTACTGACTAATGACTACTGACTACTAACTAATCTTCTTTCAGTTGGGAAACTAGAGAATCAGCTAAACTCACGGCCTGCCTGAGCAGTGCTGGGAAGGCTTCTAGTTGAGTTAGTCCTGGTATTTGAGTTCCGGCTACTGGTGGCGTGATGGCGTTTGGAATCGCCAATGCTCGATCGATTTGCATTGTTTCTAATTGCTCTAAAATTGGTGACAGCAGAACACGGGCATAGCTGCCATAAGCTACACCTGCAATATATGGGGTTTGGGAATTTGACAAATTTTTCCTTCCCTCCCTCATCAGCCCAGATGCTCTGAGTTTGCTGACAGTATGAGCATTAGTGCCACCAGCAAGTTGCACGTATCCTGGTAAGCCGGCCGCTAAGACTTTTTGGCCTAGTTTGACGGCTGCTCTAGTAGCTCCGGTTCCAATATCTCCACTCA
The DNA here is from genome assembly GCF_041354475.1 of Microcoleus sp. Lineage (NCBI taxonomy): Bacteria > Bacillati > Cyanobacteriota > Cyanophyceae > Oscillatoriales > Microcoleaceae > Microcoleus > Microcoleus sp. Next base: position 42,426 of record NZ_JBGJZU010000001.1, on the reverse strand, counting down.
TTGGCCTACCGTCGGTTTGCCAAATTAGGGGACAAGGAAGGGGGGAAATTATTTGATAAAGTGTTCGCAAATAATCAATCAAACCTTCTCCATCGGGGCAACTAATGGCAATTAACTTGATTCGATCGACCCAGGGATTTATGCTTGACCAAAGTCTTGCAAAATCTGTTTCTCTGCCTATTTGGGTGTGGATTTCTAGGGCGTCCACACCGGATTGCAGGATTAAAGGTGCGATCGCGGCAGGGGCCGACACGTAGGAACGGGTGTAAATTAGTTGGCTGGGACAAACCGGGAGACAGCGACCGCAGCCATAGCATTGCTCGTCTATGACCCCGGAAACACCTTCGCCACCACCCTGAAAAACGATGGCTGTGGCTGGACAAATTTTTTCGCAAGGTCGCCAGCAGTCCACCGGACACTCGGCTGGGTTGAATTCGGCCTTACGAAAATGCGGGTCTTCCCCATCATTTAAACTTACCATCAGCCAGGGCAAACCTTGTCGGTCAAACCTGGGGTTTTGGGCTTGAGTCTGTATGGTGCGCGCCACCTGTAGGGCTTCTTTCGCTGCTGCGATCGCCGCGGGGTCTGCCGCGACGTCGATACAGTCAGCACCTGCTAAGGTGTAAGCCAAGGTCAGGTTGCGGACCGCAGGCAGGTGTTGAAAGCTGGCCCCACAGATCAGCTTGAACCAATGGCCACTTTTTAATGAGTTTAGGGGCTGATAATGTTCTGTCACCTTTATATGCTAACGTTTTGGGTTTAAAATTGCGAGGTCTAAATTTCTAATTAATTTTAAGGTTTAATGTCATACAAGCTGAAAACACTACTGATAGTAGTATGTCACCTACTCTCAGCCCTATATGTAGAGTTTGCTCCTAGCTTTTGTGGATGAATTTAATTTTTTTCAAAATAGCGAATCCGGGCACGAGTTTAATTTTTGGGAATATGTTTTAATTAGATAAAGACTTTTTATCATATCATGTGCGGGCGATCGCTGCCGAGAAAAGCAGCGGTTAAGTTTTTTTAAAGTTTTTGTAAAAGTTACAATTGGCATTGTTATGATCAAACCGCACAGAACACACAGGACGCTGAGGAAGAGGAGAGTCCCAACTCTCAATGCGTCCTGGACTAATAGACATCTCCAATAATTCCTGTGGAACAGGCTGGAGTGCCTGTTCTGTGAAGATATTTTGGGGAGATATCTAATAGTCTGGGATATTTGAATATCAAAGTAATATCAATTCCGGTTGTATCGGAATGATTTAACCTTACTAGAACGCAGAGAACACAGAGGGAGATAAGAGAGATGAATAATTCCGATGTTACCGGATTTGATATAACCGGGTTTTTCAGTGGAATTCCAGGCTAGGAGACTGTAATTTTGTGCAAAAACCCGGTTGATACCGACCGGATTGTATAGCAGTCATTGCAGGAGTCGTAAAGTTTTTTACCCCACCCCAACCCGGACCTTATGAAGGGGAGGAAGTAAGAAATTCACAAATGATTTAGGATTGCTATATTACTTGCTCAGTCGTTGGTAAGCCGTGGCTAAAGCATTACTATCTCCGACATTTCCGGGAAACAAAACTACTGGTAAATTGGGAAATAGAGGATGATTTGACTCGGTTTTTACTACTGAACAACCAGGGATGATTTGACCTAGGAGTCTGACACTTTTGAGGGATAAACCTGTACTCAAAACATCATTGGAAGTAATACCACCTTTGCTGATTAAAAACCCGATATCTCCCGGCAGGCCGCGGACAATATCCATCAATAAAGCCGAAACAGCTTCTCCAAATTTTAACCGGATTTCTGTGTTTTTAAATTGTAGTTCCTGGCGGCTGGTATAAATTACTGGGGTTTTGTCATCGCTGTGAGCATTGCGGACTTTTTCTAGAGTTTTATTCAGTAAATTTGTCCGCTCCTCTGGGGCTTCTTCTAGTAAATGAGCTACATCTATTTCTATGCTCACTGTGTTGGCTTCTTTTAACAATTGTTCCAATTGTTCTGTGGTTTTTTTAACGTGGGAACCAACTATTACTGCACCGGGTTTGCCATTCCTGACATATTTTGCCATATTGTCGGCGGCGATGGGCTGGGGACCTAGGTCGGCTAAGGATGTTAAAATGCTGGCTGCGCTGCGGAATAAAAACTTTTTCCCTTGACTAGCTGCATCGAGAATGTGTTTAGCAAAGGTGTCTAAATCGCTTTGATTTTCGCAATCTACTACTGCACATTGGTTGTTTGTCATGTGCATGAGTCGATCTAAGTTTCCTTGGCGGATGTCTGCGAGTAAGATGCGATCGACATTCTCGGCCTGAATCCTACCTTTGGTTTTTTCTTCAACGTAGTCTGGGAGGTAACTGTGGCTGTAGCCAAAGACTGAATCTTTGGCAAATTCGGTTTGGTGAACCGGTGTTTCGACGTTGTTAACCATTAGATAATGTACGCTGTCGCGGGTAATTCTACCTCCTTCAAAAAAGGCGGGTATTAGAAAATGAGCGTCGAAGGGGCCTAGTTCTTCGGCGATCGCGTCGGTTTCGATGGGATAGTGACCGCGCAGGGTAGAATCGGAACGGCTAACTATTAAAAAATCCTGAATTCCTTCGGCGGCGATCGCAATTTTCAGGTTTTGGCAGACTTCGCGGGTGACGGAGGCTGCGTTTTCGGGAGTTAGCGATCGAGTATTTGTCAGTATAAAGAAAATCGGCGATTTGTCCCGCAGTCCCAAACGCAGGGTTGCGTCGTCCCAAGTAGTCAGCAGCAAGCAACTGTGCACGGTTTGAGAACCTGTGGGATCGTCATCAAGAACTATAATCTTAGGTTTAGCAGACATACTGACCTGGTTGTTAACGTCACCTTTCTAAGATATCCTGACCCAGTGACTTCACTGAAAAAATTTTCCGTTCACGTCGCCTCCTTTCGCTGTTGCAACTTTTTCATTTCTGCTTGAACTCCCACGGCTACCTGCAAAGCTTCGTTTAGCAATCGCCCTTGTTCGCTAGCCCGATCGCTAATTTGCAGGGCATTTAAGGCGACTAGGTTAGTGGCGAATAGTTCGGAGTTAGTTCCCACAAATTTTTGGTTTTCCCTGATGATTCTCTCGGTTTTCAACGCTCTGACTAAATCATTTCTGATCAGATCCAATGCTTGAATGACTTTTGAGCGATCGGCTATTTTGACTCCCGAATTACCAGCATCTTCTATTTGGTCATTAATGGCGATCGCCTTGATGATACCATTGTAGCGATCGACATCATCAAAAAGATTAATTAAATGTTTGTTTTGGTGGCTGCACCTAATTTTCCAGATATCCTCAAAGATTAAACCGGCGATCGCCATCAGGTGAATGGCCAACCAAACCAAATAAGCCCTGGGAAATATCATTACCAGCAGCAAACAACTGATCAGAACTAAAATAATTAAACCGAAGGTTTTCACGCCTTCGCGAACAAACTTAGTTGCTGTTGCGGGTCGATATACGCGATCGGGGCCCGTACCGCTGAGGCGTTTGAGTTCACCCGCAGTAATTTCTAATCCCTGGATGTCAGAGCGCATAAATCTTTACAAATATTTGTTAATTATAAATTTTAGCTATAGAACAAAAGGCTCGTCTACAATAAATCTAACATCTTTTTTCACTAAATTTCCACTATGTCCGCACGTCCTATCTACCTCGACAACCACTCGACAACCCCCGTAGACAAGCGGGTACTTGATGCGATGGTGCCCTATTTCACCGAGCAATTCGGCAACGCAGCCAGCATCAACCACGTCTACGGCTGGGAAGCCGAAGCAGCGGTAAAACAGTCACGACAAATTTTAGCAGAAGCCATCAATGCCTCTCCAGAAGAAATTGTTTTTACCAGCGGTGCAACGGAAGCCAATAACTTAGCGATTAAAGGCATCGCCGAAGCCTATTTCAGCAAAGGAAAGCACATTATAACAGTAAAAACTGAACATAATGCGGTTCTTGACCCCTGTACCTATTTGGAAAAATTGGGATTTGACATTACTGTTCTACCTGTAAAAAGTGACGGATTGATTGATATAGGCGACTTGATCAAAGCGATTCGATCGGAGACGATTTTAGTTTCGGTGATGACTGCTAATAATGAAATTGGAGTGATTCAACCAATTGGAGAAATTGCGGCAATCTGTCGCGGAAATGATATTATTTTCCACACAGATGCGGCCCAGGCGATTGGTAAAATTCCCCTAGACGTACAGGAGATGAATATCGATCTCATGTCCTTGACAGCCCACAAAATTTACGGACCAAAAGGCATTGGAGCTCTCTACGTGCGTCGCCATAAACCGAGAGTGCAGTTAGCACCACAAATGCACGGCGGCGGTCACGAACGGGGAATGCGATCGGGTACACTGTACGCACCGCAAATAGTCGGATTTGCTAAAGCTGTGGAATTAGGAATTGCGGAAATGGAGGAGGAAACAGCACGAGTTGTGAGTTTGCGCGAGCGTTTGTGGCAAAATTTGGCAGAATTAGGAGATGTGTTTCTCAACGGTCACGCGACTAAAAGATTGCCCGGTAATCTTAATATTAGTGTAGGTGGCGTTGACGGTCAAGCATTGCTGTTGGGGTTACAGTCAGCGGCGGCGGTTTCTTCCGGTTCTGCTTGTACTTCTGCCAAAATATCTCCATCTCATGTTTTAGCAGCGATCGGGCGATCGGACAAATTAGCCTACGCTTCGATTCGGTTTGGGATTGGCCGTTTCAATACTGTAGCAGAAATAGATGCAGTCTCTCAACACGCGATCGCCACTATTATATCTCTCCGACAAGCTCAAAAAGTCATGAGTTAAAAAGATCATTCGGCGGTTGAAACCGCGTCTTGTCAAACGAAGTCCGCCTCCGCGGACTAAGAGATCGAGGGGGTTTAAAACCCGGATTTGGTATTAAAACTTTCCTATTTCTTCAGTCCGCGAAGGCGGACTTTGTTTGTGTAGCAGCGATTTCAATCGCCGAGTATAATTGGTATCAACCCCTTACTTAGAACCAAACACTTCGCGTACTCGATAAATTGGTTTACCCTGAGATTCATGATAAGTCCGCATCATCACTTCTGCTAATAAACCAAAACAAAATAACTGCACCCCTGTTAACAGCAAAACCACAGCTAAAATCAGTAAAGGACGATTCCCAATGCTTTGACCAAGACCCAATTTCAGGAATGTTAAATAAATCCCTAAAACAGTTCCCAAAGTCATAGAACTCAGTCCCAAAAGTCCAAAAACGTGCATGGGGCGAGTTAAAAACTTCTTCATAAAAGAAATAGTCAACAAATCCATCAATACCCGAAAAGTCCGCCAAATTCCATACTTGCTTTGACCAAAACGGCGGGCGTGGTGTCGCACCGGCATTTCGGCAATTCTCGCCCCTTCAATAAACGCCAAAGCTGGCAAAAATCGGTGCAATTCGCCGTAGAGATTCAAGTCTGCCACCAACTCCGATCGATAAGCTTTCAAAGAACAGCCGTAGTCGTGCAAAGTCACTCCTGTAACGCGGCCAATCAGCCAGTTCGCCATTTTAGAAGGAATTAACCGACTAATCGTATTATCTTGCCGATTTTTCCGCCAACCACTGACCAAATCGTAGCCTTCATCTAACTTTGCCAACAATAACGGAATATCAGCCGGGTCATTTTGCAAATCGCCGTCTAGGGTGACAATAGCACGACCGCGAGCGCGATCGAAACCCGCCGACATGGCGGCAGTTTGACCATAATTGCGGCGTAAAATTACAGCACAAAGGTCATCGCGACTGCTAGCTAACTGTTTGAGAAGTTCAGCGGAACCATCCTTAGAACCATCATCTACGCAAATAATTTCATAGCTGAGTCCAGAGGCTTGAATCGAAGTGGCGATCGCCTCAATCAAATGAGGTAAACTTTCCACCTCATTATACACCGGGACTACCGCCGAAACATCCAGCATCACCTCTGCTTCAGCCTTTTTCCCCGCCAATTTTTCCAAAAATAATGCAGCGTCCATTTCTTTATGCTATAACATCAACCGTCAACTCAACTATCAACAACTAACTATAGCAGTCCTTGCAGGAGTCGTAAAGTTTTTTCCCCCACCCCAACCCTCCCCTTCATAAGGGGAGGGAGTAAGAAATTCACAAATGATTTAGGATTACTATAGGTTGATAACTTGCCACCACTTTACCATATCCTCGCAATTGCCGATAATAAGCTTGACTAACTCGATCGCCATCTTCCGACAAAATATCGATCCCGATACCATTGCGACCTTGTTCAGTGCCGGAACTGTGAATATAGCGATCGCCTCCCAGATATAGTCCCACATGAGTAGCCTTTTCTGGTGTTCCAAAAAAAACCAAATCTCCCGGTTCTAAACAAGTTATACTGATAGGCTTAGTAAAAGCTTCCTGCTGATAAGCATCCCTCGGCAACCAGATACCCGCCGACCTGAAAGCAGCCTGCATTAATCCAGAACAATCATAATTTGGCCCCACAGTGCCGCCCCAAAGATATTCATTAGATTGGTCCATCGCCTGATGAGCAAAATTAATTACTTTTGGTAATTTTTCTCTAATTTTGGTCTCCGATAAAATCACAGGATGATAGGGTATTTGTGCCACTGAGATCGACTCAACATCTCGCAGATCCAGCCATCCCGGATAATCATCTTCGCACAGTCGCACCATCACAGCCCTGGTATCAAAATTTACACCTATCCCAGCATTAACCAGGGGTAATTCGACAACTCGCAAGTGTCGCCCAGCCATCGCCTGAGTCGCCAGTCGATCGCACCTGGGGGAATCGTAAATATTTATGTGCGATCGGGCCCGATACTCCACAACATCAGATAATTGATAATTAGTCATTTAATTTTTTCTAGTTTATAGTTGATAACTGATAACCGATAACTCCTATAGCAAGCCCTCATAACCCCCTAAAATTACCATGACATTTTTTCGTAAAGACGAACAACTAGAAACCCTCGGCAAGAGCATTATAGATGCAGTTCACGCAGAATTTACAGAATTAACAGGCGATCGTCTCGCCCTCACCTGGATAGTCTACGATCCGCCCGTGCGAGTCAACACAGGCGGAGCTCTCAGCCCCGAAGAATTTTGGAAATATCAAGCCAGAGGTTATAGCCATCGGGCTTCAGAACGAGTGTATCCCGCCAGCATCGTCAAATTATTCTACCTTGTTGCCGTCTGGGAATGGGCAGAAAAAGGGATGATTAAAACATCAAAAGAATTAGAACGCGCTGTCAGAGACATGATAGTAGATTCCAGCAACGACGCCACCAGTTTAGTAGTAGATGTACTAACCGGCACCACCAGTGGTCCAGAATTGCCCTCCGGCCCCTTTGAAACCTGGAAACAGCAGCGAAACATCATCAACCGTTACTTTCAATCATTAAATTGGCTAGACTTACAAGACATTAACCTCAATCAAAAAACATGGTGCGACGGCCCCTACGGTCGGGAGCGAGAATTTTTGGGAGAATTAATGGAAAATAGAAATATGCTAACCACCAATGCCACAGCGATTTTGTTGCATAGTATCATCGGTGGTGTAGCTGTTTCCGCCAAAGCATCCCAAGAGATGATGGGTTTAATGAAACGTAGTTTAGAACCAGCCGAATTAGAAGCAGATCCCGAAAATCAAGTTACAGGTTTTTTAGGTAGCGGATTACCATTAGAAGCTAAATTATGGTCAAAAGCTGGGCTAACAAGTCAAGTGCGTCATGATGCAGCCTACATTGAAATACCGAATTTGCGCCCTTACTTGTTAGTGGTATTTACCGAAGGGAAACACAATAGTAAAAATGAACAAATTTTGCCTTTTGTATCGCAGCAAGTCGTCGCAGCCATGAAAGCACTGAATTAAATTAAATTAAATTAAGATTAATGATTGCAGCCCATGTTGAGCCTTCGGGGTTTTGTAGTCACAAACCGGCTATTGGTGACAACTTCAGTTCAAACCCAGCCACAGAGTGCTGTTTGACTATTAAGCTTAGATCCCCCTAGGGCGTGTTTTCAAACTACTCCTTAAGATTTAGATCCCCCTAAATCCCCCTTAAAAAGGGGGACTTAAAGACTCTTTCCCCCCCCCCTTTTTAAGGGGGGCTGGGGGGGATCTTTGGGTTTGAAAACACGCCCTAGCCCCCAGGGCTGTTTCATTCTCGGAAAAGCCCCGATTTTGTAGGAATAGTGTCCCCCTCCCTACCCCATCCACTTAAGTACATCGCACAGCAGAAAGTGTGTATTACTCAGCCATAGATTCAAGCAGACGGCAAACTACAGGGTCAATCTGCCAGTAATCCTTACCATCTTGCTTCTGATTTCCTAAATGCGAGACTAGACTGAGGAGATCCGCCCATCTGAGAGTCTGCTTGACAACTTCAGGCGATACATCATCAAGAACCTCAATTAATTCCTCAACGGCTGCTGCTTCTCCCCATTGGGCTAAAGTTCTCATCACCAGTTTTCTTTGAGGTTCGCAACCGTCAAAACCCATTGAATTAATTAATTTGTCAGATTTATTAAATTGCTTCGTCAGTTCCCCAAAGGAATCTTGCCAGCAATGCGGATTAGCTTGAGCAAATTGATAGAATTCTTGCAGCAGGTTTGACCAATTTCCTGTAACTGCCGCAATTTTTTTTCTCACTTCTAGTTCGCTGGGCAAATTAACATCTTCCAACCAATGTCGCAGGGCGGCATCGTGCCACGGTTTGAGGCTGAAAAATCTCAGATCCTTAAAGGAATCAAAACCTGTCCAATTATGAATAACTAACTGCCAAGCCTTCTGAGGATCTGCGATGAAAACAAGCTGGATAAACGAGTCTTCTTTCCTCAATCTTTTGATTTTCTTAATTGCCTCATCAACCCAATCCTTACTCCAAAGGTTGGTGGCTGATACAACAACGAGCGTGATATCTTTTTTACGAGGGTTACTAATTTCTGTCAAACGCTGGCTGAAATCCGATTTGTCTGAGAGGTTTTCTAAATAGTGATAGTGAATTTTGCAATCCTTCTTACTAGATGCTGCTTTCATCATAAAAACTCTCAAATCGTCAATTCCTGCGGCTTGGCAACCAAATATAATAGAGACACGATTCTCCGGGCGCAGCAAATCTGATTCCTGTTGAACAGTTAAAGGACTGCGCCGGGAATCAGCTTTATTGTTGACTAGAAGAGGAGAACGAAAAGTAGTAGGTTCGTATTCAGGTTGAGGTTCGCGGTGTCTCAGAAGTTCTGTTTCAATCTCTCGCTGCGTACCCATAAGCAAGGCTAAATTAGAACTTCTCAGAGTGAAGTAACCTGCATCAGTTTCTCGTAAAACTCCTAATCCGACCATTTCTTCAAGTAAAGCAAGGATTTCATCTTCCGATGACCTTCCCACGAATCCCTCAGACCACCAATACAAGACTTGTTCGCGAATCCAAGATACAGAAAACCCATCCTCCATACCTGTTTCATTCTGCTGAGAACCATCAGCAATCGAGTAGGCAATTACTTCGTAGCGCGGATCGAGTCCCAGTGTCAACTTAAAGCGATCGCGAATATTTTTGCGAAGGTCTTGACTTTGATAAGCTTCTTCTACATGGCGAGAAGCGATCGCATAAGGCGGACTAATTTTAGGATCGAAAGTAGGGACATCTGGGTTAGTAATGTGCTTGAGTAACTGCTCGCAATAAAGTTGAATCAAGCTCGGATAATAGTTAGTTTGCCAAAGAATACGCTGGATTAAATCTGACGGTTCAAAACAATAGCCAAGACTAGCCAGCGGACGTTTTACCAAAGCTGTTGCCGCACGCATTTCACCATTATTCAGCAGAGGCCCAATGCAGATCGGCTTGCCAAAGTGAGCCAGGGGATGGTTTGCTTGTCTAGTGGTTCTCAGAACGTTGTGCAATCCGGCAAAGACCACCTTAAAACGTCGGTTAGTTTCCGTCATTAATTTTCTGAACTCATCGCAGCGCGGGAAATCCTCCTTACCATCAGCTTCCAGGAAATTATCTGCCTCATCCAACAACAGCAAAAAGCGCCGCTGCGTGTCGAATTCCAGCCAACTTTTAATCCGCTGCAAGCTGCTTTCGCGGACGGAATTGCGCCGGTTGGTATCGGGAATTTGCAATTGATCCAATTCTTCGTTTAGTAGATGCCAAATTTTATCTAACAGTTGCTTGCGCCCAATTTCTTTGATATCTAAAAATAGGGCGTTCCTTCCCGCGTCGGTTGCGTGAAAAGTCCGCTGTACATACTTAAGCAAAACCGTTTTACCTAACTGGCGACCTCCATAAATTAAACAAGAACCTTCTGGATCGATTATAGATTCCCGTTCTCGTACTCGACCGTAAAACATTTCAGGCGGAACTTCTCCTGCTGCGGTTTTATACGGTTCCAGGAAAGTAAAGGGTAAGGTACAATCAAACAATACAGGTAAGCGTGTTTTTTGTTCTCCGCAAAGGTAGAGCATCAGCACATCATCTATAACAATGAAAGTGCTCCGACGCTGCCGACACAAATCAGCCAAATCTCGGCGTCTCTTGACGGTCATTCGCCCAAAATGAAAGACGAATACTGGCTCTCCCAGAGCAGTGTCTCCAACTGCATTGAGGAGATCCTGTTCGTTCGGTCTATCCCATACGCAAAGAATGCGGTAATGACCGTTCGCGGCTGAACCATAGGCAGACACAGGACAGCGATTTTGGTCAAATATCGGCTCAGAATTAACGTCAATCCAGGTATATTGTCCTGATTTTTTAAATGTCAGAGATTTTAGGTTAAAACCGAGGTTGCTGAGAATTTGATGAGCATCTTTCTCTGTGGCTTGATTCCTTCCCTTCGCTGCAAACCAAGCGTCGAACATATCAGCAGCTTTTTTGGCTTGAGCCCCCTGCGGTATCTGGATTTTGGCGATACTTTTCCCTTTGGAAATATTGGGAATGAGCTCTTGTTTTTTTTGTCGATCGCGATCGCACTCCTCAAGCACTTTTTCGATCGCAGCATACTTATGCTCGAAGAAGTCTTTAAAAGCATCTCTCTTTTCCTCTGGTTCAGGAAGCGATCGCCCCTGTTGCAGCATATATATATATTCATTAGCCGTCAGGATATCGCCTTGATCCAATACACTGCAAATTCTGGTACGATCGGCATCTGCTATACCTGTTTGCTGAAGACTCTCTAATTCCTCGGATACTCGATCGATCTGTTCCTGGCGCTTGGCGTTAATTGCTTGACCGATCGCCCGAAGCAGCTCAATTTTTGCGGAAAACCGCCTGGTAGTTTCCAGAGCATTTTTAATGCTTTCAATCTGTGCTGCATAAGCAGTTCTATCTGTTTCTCTTAGCAAACCAAAAGCTACCGCACTTTCGAGCTGTTTGCTAGTAGTTTCTACCTGCTCCTGCAAAATCTTTTGACACTCTTCAATCCGATTATTGCGTTCGTCCTTTAGCTGAGCGAGGTCTAATTTTGGTTCGGGGTTGTGTTCAAGGTATTCGATGATTTGCGCCGTAGCTTCGTGATTTCCCACAGTTGTTGAACTACAGACATAACTCTGCATATCGAATGCTTGTTGCCAATCCCAAATGTCATTTTTTACTAACTCCAAAATTCCCTTTATACCCGCTTCAGGATTAGCGATATCCAGTTCCCAGTCATCGTCGATCGGGATAGACGGCATTCTTAACAGATCCGCGTGCAGGATATGTTTTAGGTCAGGTTCTGCGGTTGACAATTCGGTATCTGGATCGAAGATATTGCCGATGTCTTCCACAGCTTTTCGGCAACAGGCAATACCAGCTAAAATAAACACCGGAGGTTTTGTTTCTTCAAAGGTATCCAATTCTTTGAGAACAGTATTTTGAAGCTTCTCAATATCTTCTTTTAACTGTTTGGCTTCTTTCTGAAGATAATTGTCTCTGCGATCTAAGCGCGATTCCTGAATTTCAATCCAATTTCGCACCAAATCAACAGGTTCACGAACGCGATCGCGCAACTGAATCACGGCTTTCCCCATCATGGAGTCACGGCGACTGCTGCGAATTTTACGATCGGTCTTCTCAATTTCAGAGTCGATCTGAGATTCGTCAGACAATTGATTGACTTTCTGCTTGAGTTCTGAAAGTTTACTCAAATCTTTTTCAAGTACAGGAAATACTAAAGAGTGAATCAGTTCGTCAGGCTTCAACCAATCCTGCCAAACCTTCTTCGCCGGCGGGTAAATCATAGGTTTTTTCTGTGCTTGAGACCACCAAAATTCGATGTTTTGATGCAGAATATCTAAAGATTTTTGTATGTCTGCCTGGTCTTTAGCTTTCTTGATGGCTTTGAGATCCAGCGCCCGCTGACCATCGCCATGTTTGGCGATAATTTGGCAATAATCGTACAGTTTTGCAAGTCCAGCTTTACCGAAATGAATCTGCTGAAGAAGGTGCTTCGCACCAGTATTTGGCGCTAGTAAAGACGGTCGCATTGCTGCTGCGGCTAAGAGCAAGCTTGCAGCTTGATTCCATTCACTTTTGTCTGGTAATGAATAGCTGGCGGTGTAACTGGTGAAGTCATCTTTAAGCAGATTTGCAAGTTTTCCAGATCCTACGTCATAGCGCAGGTTTTGTCCTAGCAATACTGCTCGAATTAACTGCGGTGGCAGGTGCGGTTCAAAGTTGGAGTATTGTTTTTCAAAGCAGCGAGCTAAATGAAAGGCAAGGCTGAGTTTTTGTTCAAGAATCAGCCGCCAAACTAAGTCGCGCAGAACTGCTGGCCGTTCTATATCGGGGTCATCCAAGATGGATTGAGCGATTTGTTGAGCGGTATCATTGGGCGATGAGCTGTAAAGAGGCTGTTTTTCTTCTCTTTTTTTATTCCCCTGATTTTCTAGTTCTTTCCCTTGCTTATTTTCTGAATCTTGCTGATTTATCAGAGTTGAGGTTGGCAGTTCTATTGGTGGAATATTGGGGATATCTTCAGTGGTTGGCTGCGCGATCGCCTCCTCTGTCAATACCGAGTTCAACTCTGCTACTGCTGGTGGTTCGACAACAGGAACAGTTTCAGATTCCGGCTCCTCAACTAAGGAAGTATTGTCGAAGTTATTGTTAGTAGAAACAGCAGGCAAATCTGGTATTGTTTCCGACTGAATAATCAGTTTACCTCTGACTGCTGCCATCGCCAGAGTTCTTCCAAATGATTTTGCTACGGCATCCTGTAAAGAAGCTAAATGCTCGTCATCTGCTTCTTCCCATTCTGCAATTAGTGTTAGCAGTTTGCAGAATGGATGATTACCGTCAGCCAATAGTTGGGTGTCGGGATGCAAGTCAGACTCCTGGGATTCGGAGATGGCGCGTTGAAGTTCGCGGGCTTTTTCCTGACATTCCAGCAATGACTGAAAATTGCTCTCTACTCGATGGGCGATCGCTAAAATTCGTTCCAAAACCCTCAAAGCAGAGTCGCGGACAAGAGCGATCGCACTTTTTTGCTTCTCGGCCAAATCCACACGCTCAAGTACAGACTTGATATCTGCTAAAGAACCAATTTCCTCAACTTTCAGCGTTGTCGATACTGCAAAATATTCAGCCAATTCTAGCACATTGTCGCGAAGCTGAATAAAGTTTTTCCGGGACTCGTCAAGTTCTTGAATCAGCTCTTTAGATATAGGTATACCAGGGTTTAGCAACTTTCGACTCGCCTCTGACAGCCGTTTCTCTAATTGGGAAAAAACATCTTCTAGTGCGGTGAGTTGTTTGAGTAAATCTGCTGAATTTTGTTTCATCGGTTTAATCGCTCCATTCAAGTCATTTTCTGTCTGTTCGGCAATTTGGAAATTATGCTCGTTCAAATTTGCATAAGTGTGATTTTTTTCACTTTCAGCGGCACTCGACAAGTAAGTCTGAGTCAACTTTATTTGTTCTTTATTTGATTTTTCTATGAAGTTGTTAAAAGGAATTAATGGTTCGGTCATATTAGCTGTTTCAACTATTTTATCATCAACAGGCTCCTGTAAGAAGGTGTTGCGGCTGGGAGACAAGTTTTCTGAGATATTGAACCGTCTTGGCTGCATCGGTTGGGCGATCGGTCTTTTTGTCTGAGTTTGGTCAATTGCTGTCGGGCGAATACATTCTTTTAAAATACTGTTGCGGTTGGGATGGCGCAATCTTAGTAAAGCCTTAGCCTCAATTTGCCGAATCCGTTCGCGGGTAACATCAAATATATTACCGATTTCCTGTAGAGTTTTTTCCCGGCCATCATCCAATCCGAATCGCATCCGAATAACGTCACGTTGTCGAGGGCCCAGAGTATCTAAAACGCTTTCTAAATCTTCGGCAAACAAATTTTTATATACTTTTTCTTCTGGTGTTTCTCCATCGAATTCAATCAACTCTCCCAATGTACAGTCTTCATGATCACCCATTTTAGTATCTAAGGAAATGATAGATTTAGCAGATTTAATAACAAATCGCAATTTGGTAATTGTTATCTCCATTTTAGTAGCGATTTCTTCGTCGGTAGGCTTGCGACTGATTTCTTCAGAAAGCTGTTTGGTAGTTTTCTTAACCTCGGAAATTGTGCGCCACAAGTGAACTGGTAGCCGGATGGTGCGGGAATGGTTGTGAATTGCCCGCGTAATTCCTTGACGAATCCACGAATATGCGTAGGTGGAAAACCTGGTTCCCATCGTGCAATCAAACTTTTCTACAGCCCTGATTAAACCGAGATTTCCCTCCTGTATCAAGTCTAAGAAATCCAGCCCTCGATTTTGATATCTTTTAGCAATTGAAACTACCAGCCGCAAATTAGACTCTACCATTTTGTCTTTAGCTTTTCGGCTGCCCTCTAATTCTAACTCAGCAATTTTTCGAGCTAATTCAATCTCTTCGTCAGCTTTGAGCATGGGGAATCGACCGATTTTTTGCAGGTAAACCCGAAGCGAATCTGGCAGTAGGCGCTCTTTTTTAAATTTGATGCTGTCAGGAATAGTTTTATGCCAAGCTTCATGAAATTCGTCAAAGTTGCTAAAGCCGTGATTTTTATACAACTGTGCTAAGAAAATCTCGAAGAGCATTTTTAAATGAGAGTTTGTCGGACTATCGAATGGGATATCTTTAATATGTTTGACTTTTTCTAATACATCTTTAGATTCATTGCGTTTGTGTTGGCGGCGGTTGATCATGGATAAAGTCAGAGTTTCTCCATGTTTAAAAAGAACGATCGCGGGAATCGGTAAAATTTTATTAATCTCGCGGATAATCCCGTCAAGTTCTTCTATAGTGTACGCGCTCCTCCGCAGTGCGATCGCAAAAAACAAGTAGGAAGTAAAGAAGGCATTCTCGCCGCTCCTAGTATCAAATTCGACAAACTGGTCATTATCTGCAATTTCTGTCCCGGTAAACTGGAAGAGAAAATCAACCGACAGCCATTCCTCTAAGAGAGCTTTTTGGGAGTTGAGCTTTTGATCTATGTCAAATTCTGCAATAAAATTATCCGAACTATTAGGTTCGAGCGCATAAATTAGATCACTTCGGTAGCCAAGAACAAAGAACAAATTCCGGGCGTTATCCGCTAGTTTTCCCTTGGTAAAACTACTTAAAGCTTGCTTAATAGATGTTTTGGCTTGTTGTTCGCTGACGCTCATTTAATCACCAGCCAGGTAATCAGTTCAAAATCCGTTGTTGCTTTAACCTGATGCGGTTGTTCAACCAATACTGCACGGCGGCTAGACAGCAGGTGGCCGATGCTCCGCTTCTTGTAAATATCTGCAATTGAATCAACCGCCCGCTTCAGCAAGTCGTTATACAAACTCATATCAAATCCGTTATTAGTTTCTCGATCGAACAAGTTGCACAACTGTTCATAGGGAACAGTACATCCCGCACACAGCAACTGGTATATTTCAAGTATTTGTTTGGGTTGAGCAAAAGTTAATCGCACTTCCTTATTTTCGCGCACATAAACTACAAAATATGGTTGCAGCGGGTTGACGGTTTTATTCTCAAGACAATCGCCTTTCTGTTTGAGGCAAAAAATTACGCCCGGAGCAATTATCGGGTACTCCGAGTTAGTTGGAACTACTGCATAGAGTCCTAAAGGGGCATCTTGGAGTAGTTTGCGGTTGCTCTCAATATATTTGGCCAGTTCCATTCGGAAATCATCGAGAGTGAATTCCGTTAGGGCGACACTTTCGGTGAAATCTTCGATATCCAGCACCTCGTCTTTCAATCGCAGCAACTGCTTGTCGCGGTATTTCAAATCACTCTCAATCACTTCTTGAATCTCCTTTACCTCCAGCAGATTATCTTCAAATGTACCAGCCATGTCTGCTAAAGCCATCCGTGCTTCTACTCGATTTTTCAGATTGATGTATTGATCCAAGTCCTCTGTCGGCCAAAAATTAATTAATTGTACGGTGTGGTTGGGGCTGCCAATGCGATCGCACCTACCGAACCGCTGGATAATTCGGACTGGGTTCCAGTGGATGTCGTAGTTAATCAGATAATCGCAATCTTGTAAATTTTGCCCTTCTGATATACAATCTGTGGCAATTAATAGGTCAATCTCGCCGTCTTGTCGCATAGATGGAATTTGAGCGCGTTTCTTGGCGAAAGGCGAAAAATTTGTCAGGACGTGATTGAACTCATTTTTGCCAAAGGTGGTCTTATTTTTCGCCGAACCACCAGTCACCAAAGCTAAGTTAATTTTCAATTCTACTGTTGCCCATTCCCGCAATCCTTCGTAAAGATAGACAGCCGTATCTGCAAAGGCAGTAAAGACTAAAACCTTGCGATTTGGTTGGCCATGCTTGTTAGTCGTAGGATGCTTGACTTTCTCGGCGATCAGCGCTTTTAGCTCAGCCAGCTTGGCATCGCGTTCCACAGAAATGCTTTGGGCAGAATTGTAAATTTTTTTAAGCTGTTCCTTGTCGCGTTTCAGGTCTTTTAACCACGTTTCGACATCGAGGTGCGCCATTTGAAATATCAGCTTCTGACCTACTTGCATGGCATCTTGCAACTCTTCATCGTCCAAGTCTTCAATCATCCAATCGCTGAAAGTTACTGTCTGGTTAGCGTCGCGAGATTGCTGCAATTGCTTAAAGTTCTTAATTTTTGTCTCTAGAGCTTCAGTTTTGTTAATCGTGCGCTCCATTGTCAGCGCAAAGGAACGGATGGAGCTTTCTAAGCGTTTAAGGAAATTGACTTTCATCATGCCGATCAAACAGCGTTCGCGATCGCTCTGTTTGAAATTTCGCACTCCTTTATTTTCATACACCGATCGGTATGGCGACAGGACATACTTTGAGGGGTTGAATAGGGAGAGTTGATATTTAGAAATTTCACTGTTAAGCTGTTCGTAGGACATGAACTCACCCTCTCGGTCAATCTCAGGAAATACCGAGATGGGTTTGAGCCGTTCTGGAAAGCCGCCTAATTGGGCGATCGCATCTTTATAGTATTTTTGAATGTGTTTGCGCGATCGGGCGATCGTCAATTGGTCAAGCAGTTTGAAAAAAGCAGAACTAAGTTCTTCCAGCAGTTCGCTAGTTTTGCGATCGCGACTTTTCTTTGCCCACTTGGTAAATTTCCGCTGAGCATCAGCTAGTGTATCGCTCAGACTAGCAATTCCCAGCGATTCGCCAAACGCAGCATCGCGACCTTCTGTGATAAAATAAAGTTGATTCCGCAAATCCTTTAAATCATTGTTAACCGGAGTTGCTGATAAGAGTAGCACCTGAGTTTTGACACCGCTCTTGATAATATCATCCATCAATCTTTCGTAACGACTCTTTCTAATTGGATTGCCAAATTCGTCCCGTTTGCTCTTGATGTTGTTGCGAAAATTGTGCGATTCGTCAATAACTACCAAGTCATAGTTGCCCCAATTAATCTTTTCTAAATTAATGTCCCCAGAGTAACCATAATCCCGGCTCAAGTCGGTGTGAGACAGGACTGTATAGTTAAAGCGGTCTTTAACCAAAGGATTGAGTTCGCTATTGTTCTGTGCTAGATATACAGTCCAATTTTCTCGGAGTTTTTTGGGACAAAGAACCAAAACTTTTTCATTGCGAAGTTCAAAATATTTAATCACCGCTAGAGCTTCAAATGTTTTACCTAAACCAACGCTGTCAGCAATAATACACCCGTTATATCGTCGGATTTTATTGATAGCAGCCTTAACTCCGTCTTTTTGAAATTCAAATAAAGATTTCCAGATTTCTGTATCAAATAGGTGTAGCTGTTCGTTGAGAATATCGCTTTTTTCTAGGTCATCGAGGAATGTCTCGAAGATATGAAACAGAGTTTTGTAGTAGATAAACTCAGGAGTATTATTCTGGTAAAGTTGCTCTAGGTACAGCAGCACATCTTGTGTGACATCTTCGATTAGTTCGGCATCATTCCAGAGTTCATCAAACCAGGCTTTCAGGTCGCGGGTATCCCGTTTACTATCTACTTCTAAATTGAGTTCAATATTGTTGTTATTTTTACCTAATCCGAGTCCCCGCATGGTAAAATTAGAACTGCCCATAATAGCATTTTCAGTTCCGTTATGAGCAATGTGATACATTTTGCCGTGCAGTAAATTAGATTGCTTGACCGACCGTATCTGGACTTTTTTCTCAATCCATTCTGCACATTCTTTCGCAACCCGTTTTTGCTGCAACCGATTCTGTAGCTGCAAGCCCTGATCCTCAATTTGGAACGCCTTTTTATCAGTTTTACTGGGGTCAAGAGATTTGATGAAGCGCGGTTCGCCAAAGAGAAATTTCAAGCTTTTAATACCTAGAAGTTGTTCCTTCAAAGCATCAAAGGCATAAATTGTAAAGTAAGCAGAAACAATGGACAAGGTTGAGTTTTCCTCGACCTTTGCTTTCAAAAAATCGCCTACTGTTCCGCGGTGACGGTTGTCTCTAATTGCCGAGTTTGGGAGAGAAGAATCATGTTGTGACATAGCCTACCTTTGTTCGCTTGTTGCATTAGGCTATATTCTACTGGTACAACTAGAGTCGTGGACGAAATTTTTTATTTCTACACTATCCATAGTAATAATACTAAATCGAGCTTAAATACCCCCTGAATTATACAGTGCTGGACGTAGAGACACTATATATAGTTTGCCGAAAAAGGGCGATCGCCTGACAAGTCAAGGGGGGTGCGATCGTACTTGGCGTAAACACTAGACCTCTGCAATAACTCCTGTGGAACAGGTCTCCAAGCCAGTTCAACACAAGCTTTTTGAAAAATATCCAGGACTGTTTCAGTAAAAGTGCGATTATTTAACCATCGCCACAGTAACTAATGACTAGGGACGGAGGAATGAGGACTATTTTCTAACTTTAAAAAATGCACCTGTCCCGAAACTTCCCCCGCCACAATTGTCACCCCATCCGGTGCAATAGCACAAGATTTCAACGCACTATCTCCCCGAAAAATAGCAATTACTTCTCGACTTAACAAATCCCAAACTCTCAGGGTATTGTCATCAGAAACAGAAATCACCCTAGTCCCCACCGTCGCCAAAGCTGTTACCGCATCCCCATGACCAGCCAAAGTGAAAACTTCCTTTCTACTTGACAAATCCCACACTTTGATCGTGCTCTTTCTACCCCCACAAACGGCCCATTTACCATCCGCTGTAACTGCTACAGCATTTACTAAATTATCATCACCTTTGAGAGTGAAAAGTTGATTTTTTACTACTAAATTCCAGAGATCAGCCAAACTATTTTTTTCGGTTCCCAAACTCCAAACTTTGAGAGTTTTATCACCAGCCGCAGAAATTAACCGTTTACCGTCAGGAGTAACTGCAACAGCTTTTATCCCGTCAGTGTGACCTACAAATGTAAAAATTTCTTCTCCTGTTTCCAGACTCCAAACCTTAATAGTTTTGTCACCAGAACCAGAAATTACCATCCTGCTGTCCGCAGTCACAGCCACAGAATTTACCCAGTCTGTATGACCTGCGAAACTCCTAATTTCCTCTCCTGTGGCCACATTCCAAACTTTCACCGTTTGGTCACCCGAACCCGAAATTATTCTCTGGCTGTCTGGGGTGACAGCGATTGCCTTAACCCAATCTTTATGACCATAAATAGTCAAAAGTTCTTCTCCATTTTCCAGATTCCAGACTTTAATCGTGTTGTCGCCAGAACCCGAAATTGCTTTAGTGCAATCCGGTGTTACTGCCACAGCATTTACGGAATCCTGATGGGCTAAAAATGATACATTTTCTGTTTCTGTTTCTAAACACCAAACTTTGAGAGTTTTGTCAGAGGAACCAGAAACTATTCGTTTACCGTCCGCACTCACCGCCACAGCATTCACCGGGGCGATGTGATCCGTAAAACTGAATATTTCTGCTTTGGTTTCTAGATGCCAAACTTTGATAGTTTTGTCACCGGAAGCAGAAATTACTCGCTGGCCATCGGGAGTTATTGCCACAGATTGGATGAAACTGTCATGAGATCCTAATGTAAATATTTTCTTTCTTTCTCTCAAACTCCAGACTTTTACAGTGCCGTCATAACTACCTGAAATAATCTTTTCTCCGTCGGGACTAACTGCTACTGATTTGACCCAATCCCGATGACCAGTCAGAGTGAAAATTTCTTTTCCTGTTTCTAAATTCCAGACTTTGATGCTGTTATCGCCGGAACCGGAAATCAATCGCTTGCTGTCGGGTGTTACTGCTACTGATTGTACAAAACTTGTATGACTTTTGAGGTTAAAGATTATTTCCCGGTTTTTTAAATCCCAAACCTTAATACTGCCATCCCAGGAACCAGAAATCACTGCTTTGCCGTCGGGAGTAACTGCTACAGCTTCTACGGCAAAGGTATCGCCACCAAAGGTAAATACTTCTTGTCCTGTTTCGAGGTTCCAAATCTTGATGGTATTATCCCAAGAACCGGAAATTAGTTGAGTGCCATCGGGGGTTACTGCCACAGCATTGACGTAGGTAAGATGACCTGTTAGGGTGAAAATTTCCTCTCCTGTGTCTAAATGCCAAACTTTGATATTATGGTCGGATGAGCCAGAAATTACCCGCTTACCGTCGGGGGTAATTGCTACAGCTTGTACCCAATCTGTATGTCCCGTGAGGGTGCGCTGCAATCTTCCTCCCGGAGGGGTAAAACTAGGAGTTAATGGTCGGAACCAGGGATATTTCTGTTTTTTTGCTTGGGCTAGTAGTGCTTGAATTTCGGGATTTTCAAAACACATCAAGCGGGCAATTAGTTGTGTGGGTAGTTGGGTATGGTCTGGAACGATAATGTGGGCAGAAATTCGCAGGGTTTCTTGGATTAATTTGAGGGTTTTTATTTGGTGATGGTCGAGGAAATTAGGGATATTTATTGCTAAATTGTAATCTTCTATTAGGGGCTGTACTCCCGATGCTGACAGCTTGGTTTGAATAAAATTGTAATCTGTTAGTAAACTGTATAATCGATTGACTTCCGAATTGGCGACTAACTGACTGGGCTGGATTTCCAGTTCTGGTGTCTGTGCTGCGGGCAGCATGGGCTCTGACCCTGGCGTAAACTCGCTCATAAATTTTTGGATGTTTTTGTCAAATGTATGCGATGGCTAACTGCACCTTGGTGACATACTCCTACGGGGATTCCGACAAAGAAAGCTAACTCGATCGAGAAACTTGTCTCTTTGGTTAGCATGACATAGTTAATTTCTGTTTGCTACTGGTATGGGGCCCGTGTTTGTAATTAAAAATTATATCATTATTTGAGTTTTTTGATTCTTGTTAATATATCCTCCTGACAGGATGATTGTCCGTCTGTTGCTGTCTCTGGTATTTTTCTGTAGCCAAAGCGCCCTCTACGGTTACTTTATCTGATTAATTTCAAACTGAAAACTCCTTGACAGCTTTGCAGGTGTTCCTCATTCCTTTAAAATATACAAAATAGAGAAGTATTGAGTTCAGAGACAAAATTCATGGATGTTATCGAGTTTTTCGAGCTAAGTGCAGGCAAATGGTTTTCGCAGCGCACCGTACACTATCTCAATTCCGGGGAATTGCAGGCTGGCAAATCTGAGCTCAAAATAGAAATACTGACGGCTACTGAACCCGCAGTGGTGAAGCTGTGCCAACAGCACTCGATCGATCCGAATGCCAGTGGGTTAACTAGCGTTAGGGTGAGTTGGGAGGGTACTCCCGATCGCACAGAGCAAAAACAAATCGGTTCTACAATATTAGCCGTCTTACCCAATGCCGACAATCCCAGGGAAGGCAAAGTGATCCAAGATAAGGGCAATACTCGCTACGTGATGGGCAGTGATGACGTGCTGACATTGATTACGGAATCTGAAACTATCCATGCTGAAGAACGCCTCTGGTATCTCATCCCCAACCTCCGACTGCGTACCAGTGTTGTCAAGGAAGCTAACGGTAATGAACAAGCTTCTTTTTGTTCAGAAATTCGGATGGGAGCAGCCCCTAAAAAATAAAAATTTTGTTATTTGTTATTTGTTATTTGTTTGTGCCGATCACTAATAATCAATAACGAATAACCCATAACCAATTCCTCCCCTTCGCTTCGCCCAGTTCTCAAGGCCCGTATCAGACTTTTTTTCTTCTTTCTCCCTTTTTTCGGCGGCCTTCTTTGGCAATAGCTTTTAACTTGGAGTGAAAATCAGTATGTTTGACGATGGGGACTGATTTTTCAACTAATGGCGAGGCGACTGAAATATCAGCTTCGGCTCGATCGGCCACAGCAGTTACTGCCAAATCTTCATAAATTACAACTTCGGCATTTTCCCTGGTGCGATTGACTGCGGACACTTGTGGTATTTCCTCAGTCTCTACTTTGGGGAGTTCTGCATTGTCGGCGGAATCGAACTCAACATCTGGAGTCGGAAGCAAATCTAGTTCTAACCCACCTAAATCGGATTCTGCACTAGGTAAAAATATAGGTTCTTCGGACAACTTAAAATCATTTTCCTGCATTAAATCTTGAGGAAAATTGCTGCAAACTAAGCGTTCAAACTCGCCATTAAAATGATAAACAGGTTGGTTTAAACGCTGCCACATACTCAAAATTTGTGCCACAGAAACGGCTTTGTAACGACCTTGATAAAGCGCTTCAATCACGGCTAAACGGAGCCAATGGCTGGGATAATTAGTCAGCCATTCGCCCGCCAATTTTTCTGCTTTTTTGCCACCTAGGTCAAAACCATAGTGAACCAGCAGAGCCGCTGCTTGTGCAGATATTGCCGTCACTTCTGTCATTTGTTAGTTGTTAGTTGTTAGTTGTTATTTGTTAGTGGTTATTTGTTAATGGTTATTTGTTAGTTATTATTGGTGATTGTTTAGGCTGAGTTGTTATTTGGTTGCGGAAAACAACCACTAATTAATCACCAATAACTAATTTAATTAATCGGATAAACGCACGCCTCCTTCTACACTTCGCACATCCCCACCAAAAGATTCTGGAGTGCCATTCCAATTGAAGTCGCTAATCCTAAAAGTCAGGCTACCGACTTGACGTTCTGGATTAAAACGTAAAATGATTGCATAACTGCGGCGACTGTATTCCAAAGTGTAATTTGTACTAATGGTTTCCTTGGTATCTAAATTAATAGCACTTTGAATTCCGACTCGAAACCCGCCATAAACTTGTTGGACAAGTCCAAAGGAAAGGATTCTGACATCTACCAGGCGATCGAACAAAAATGGCGATAGACCATCCCGTCCTACCTGAGTGTAAGTCACGTTAAACCCAGTGTAGTCCAGGAAAGGGCGGGAGAAATGACCGAATTGCCCTTGAATGCCGACACTGCCGGCGAGAGAATTTTGTTGATCGTCACTGCTATAAAAACTCCCAACACCACGGATACCCAAAGCCAGTTTCACGTAAGGAACCACCGGAGTCCGCGTATACTTCAAACCCTGGGTAGGAGTGCGGGGGAGGGATTTACCCTGCCATAGGGTAAAGTCGCGGGTTAAGGCTGCGCTCAGTTGTAAGCGGCTCAAATCGATGCGGTTATTTTCCCTCACAGGTTCGAGCAAGTCAAATCTGTCGGTGTCAGCATTGATAAATTGATAACCGGCTTGGTAACTAAGATTAATGCCAGACTTTCCCAGGGGGATGATGGGGGAAGTGAGAACAACTCCCAGGCTGCTGTTGACGGTTTGAAAGCCGAGAGAACCGTTAAAGAGACGATCGCGATAGCTATATTCCCCCACCAGAGTGTGAGTCCCGATCGACTGCCGCAAACGCAAATTACCCCGAAAAGCATTTTCAGCTAGATTCGGGAAATTATCAAAATTGAGAAATATTGCCGAACCGTCGAGCCTAGTACGAGGGCCAAGGGCCGCCGTCAACTTCGCTTTCAGGCCGTAACTATCGGGGGAAAAGGGGCTACCGCCGTGTTTTTCGATCGCCCGCTGAAGATAAACCTGGGGAGTCAAAGTCAGCCTGACTGGCCCTGCTTGCAGTACATCCAAAGCGCACTCAGCATACAAACCACCGCGATCGCCCCCATCGAAGCCAAAGGTCAAACACGGGCCATTCCGCTGCTGACTGTCAAACACCTGTCGGCGAGGATACACAGGTATTTTCACCCGGTTGTCGAACACCAAACGAGGTTTAGTTGTGACCAATTCCTCCGCCGTGGGAGAAATCCTTCTAATCGTCGCCGTCTTGGCGCGGTATTCCAGTTCCGGCGGAGAAAAGGGGTCATTAGTAATCCGAATATTAGTAGCCACCCTCACGCCATCGGGTCGGAGTTCCAGGCGTTCTGCTTCAAAGCGAACGCGGTTAACGGCCCCAGTGATTTGGGGTGCGGTCACCTGTCCACCCTGTCCGCCACCGCCGATGGTAAAGGTAGCGGCGCCGGGGGAGCGAACTCCGCGCACTGGTTGCTGACTGGTAATTCGATCGCTCAGGGGCTGATTGAGAATCGTGCCCGCACTGATATCTGTGGGGAGTGTGGGGGTTAACTCGCTACCTGCTGCGGGTAAGAACAGTTCACCTTTTGCCTGTTCGACAGCACCGGAATTGAGACCGAGATTAAAGTCCATCCGTTCCCCACGGACTACTTGTTGGCCGCGGGTATAGGCGACATTACCGGATGCTATCACTTGGCGGGTGACTAAGTTGACGATCGCCCGATCGGCATCAATCACCGTTTGTCGGAACCGCACCACCACATTACCAATAGCCGTAACAATTTGCTGCTTGTCATCAAACTCCTGACTGTCTGCTTTCACCTCAATCGTATCTGCCGGACTCACAGGGAAAGGTACCGTCCGCTGGGAAGGTGGGGTGCGGACTCCTGGGGCTGGGCCTGGTTTGGGCTTCGGTTTGGGCGATGCTGGCGTTCCGGGCGTTGGGGCGGTACCCGGAGTCGGAATTTCTAACTGTGGTTGTCCGCTTGGTGTTGGTTCCGGGGGTGGTTCGGGAACTGGAATATCCTGGGGTTCAGGAGGTGACTTATCTTCTAGTTGCAGCCCCTTTGCCTGATAACTGCTGTCATCGGGGTGTGAAACCTCTGCCGATGGTTGTTCTGGTTCCCCCGGTTTTTTCTGAGTCAATAATGCCTCTGGGGTTGGTGCTGGATTCCTACCGGAAAGGCGATTTTGTGGCGGTGCAAAATGATAAGTAGTAAAGGAAGAGTCTTTGGGAGTTTCCCTGGTTGCGGTTTCTACAACGGGAGTGGGATTTTGAAATCTCAACTCTGCTGTGCCGTTTGCCACTGCTGCTAGGGGGTCGTCGATTTCTGAAGGCTGACCTGCTGCTGCGGTTGGGTCCAGGAGTCTGGCGGAGGGTGCTGGTTCGGTGGCTGGTTTTGCTTCTGACAGAACTAGAGCTGGGCTTGGTTCCGGTTGTTCTGTGGAGTTGCTGCGGGTGTCTCTATCACTTGCCGCCACAGCGAGGGCGACTTTTTTGGGCTTTGTGATATTGATGATGGCAGGGGGTTCTGGTGGCGGTACCGGATAGGGCATAGTTATAGCAGAAGGAAGAAGGAACAAGGAAGAAGGAAGAAGGAAGAACGAATATGCAATAAAATCAATGGTTTGAGCAATTGAAAATGTCCTAGTTACCTATTTAGGTTGCTATAAAGGAAGAAGGAAGAAGGAAGAAGGAAGAAGGAAGAAGGAAGAAGGAAGAAGGAAGAAGGAAGAAGGAAGAAGTCACCCCCCCCTGCCCCCCCCAAGGGGGGAAATTCAGGAAGAAGGAAGAAGTCACCCCCCCCCTGCCCCCCCCAAGGGGGGAAATTCAGGAAGAAGGAAGAAGGAATAAAATCAATGGTTTGAGCAATTGAAAATGTCCTAGTTACCTATTTAGGTTGCTATAAATGTTTAAACAGAAATTTGATGGGCTGCGCTGCTTGGGATGCTGGCTGCCGTTAGAACTTGCTTTCACCACAAGATAACCTCACTGACCAGCGAGGTTAAGTTTGTTTAACTAATTTTTGATGGTTTGTGGGTTCATGGCAGGGGCTGCTGTGGCCCGCCCCTCATCTGCTGGATGGATTGCTCGCTTGTATCCAATCCGCTAGCATCGGATTTCTGTGGTTGAGTCAAGTGGCTACCAACACCTAAGTACAATTTTTGGTTTTTGGACTCACTTTCAACCATGGACAGTCTTTCCGGTGCAACCCGACATGGATATTATTCCATGTCTCTGCGGTTGGGGTTCCGAGCTGGGTCATTGGACAAAAATCCAAATATGAACAGGGAAACAAAGAATAGGACAACTATATTAACTACGATTTTGAGGGTTAGCACTGTGGGAGTCTCCAAGAATGCGATCGAGCTGAGTGATTTGTTGCTGGTGCAACTTTTTTATCATATGTCAAAGATTAGCGAATTTAATCTTTGCTGTTGATGATTTTTGGGAAGTTGATTTTTGCCCATTCCCACAGTTGTTCGACTATTTTTTCTAGTCGCACCATGATGCGATCTAGCCATTCTAGCACTTGTTCTAGGGGATGCTTGATGTATCCCATTGATTCTGCTGTGGTTTCTAAGCACTCCTGTGCTTGTTCCTCTGGGCTGTTCTTTTCTGTTTCTTTGGTGATGCTGATGTATTTGCTGGGGGTTGGGCCGAGCTCAGGGGTGGTTGCTGTTTCTGGTTGAGTTTTCTGTGTCTGGATCTGAGTTGATGCTTCTAGGTTGCTCTGTCTGCTATTTTTTTGAAGATTTTCTAAATTAGATGTTTTTTGGGGTTGACTTTTTGTTACTTTTGTGTTGATGCTACTTTTGAGCTGGGCGATCAGGTTTTGAATTGCTTCTGGGTATGGTGATGTGGATTTTGGTGTCGATCGACCAGGGGGCAATTTTTCGATTTCCGTATTTTGGGGCTTGACTTTTGTGCTGATTTGTGTTACTTGCTCTGGGGCTGGCGGTGGCACTTGGTCTAGGGAGGGCGGTGCTGGCTCTCCAAATAGGTCTTGCCAATTTAGCCAAGGTCGATCGCCCTTGGTCTCGGTTTTTTCAGTATTTTCCGCTGCTCTTTGTTGCAAAGAATACTTGATTGCCAGAGATTTTTCTGTATTATCACTGGCTGCTGTTTCTTTGCCTAGGAGGTAGTCTACTGATGACCAAATCATCTGTTCGATGCTTTTGGCGTAGTTTTCGACTATTTCACGGGTGCTTGGGCTCAAATTCTCGGTTGTTGGCTCTATCTGGGCTGGCTGGCTGTCTGTTAAGTCACCAGTAATTTTTGATACTTGGGGTATGGTGAATTCTTCGAGGTTGACGGCGGCGCGATCGAGTAATGTGACAAAGGATAGAGGATTGGTGGCTCGATCGAACTTAGTGTAAAAATCTGTGGTTAATTCTGATGTATGGCAGTCTAGCGCACTTGCGGAGGTAATTGCCGGTCGATCGGTTTTGACTCCGGTGATTTGCGCTCTATCGGTTTGAGCTATGATTAAATGGCGATCGGCACCAGTATTAATGGCTTTTTTCATCGCCAGGATTGATTCTCCAAACTGATTTCTTTTCAGCGCCAAGGGACTTGTTTGTACCCAAGTCATCAATTGCCAAAAACCGCGCACTGGCGGAAGTAGGGATTTTGCCGCAGCCTCTTCTAAGCCGAGATTAAATTTTAATTCTTTTTTAGCAATTTCTCGTCGCCCTGGCCCGGAGTTGGCGACTTCCCAAGTTATGCGCCCCTCCAAGAGTTCCTGCTGTTCTTGGGTTAAAATATCTAAAATCTGATTTTCTGCTCCCACCAATACTAAACTGCGGGCTGGTAGAAAAGTCGCAATTCCCCGAACTTTCGGTGTGGTGTTAACGGTGTCACCATGATTGATGGAAATTTCGGTTACTGGAGTTTGAGAGTCTGGATGTTCTAAAACTAAATTCCTGGGAGTTGTTTTGGCATGGTTTCGGGTAAAGTGTGTTTGTGCCACTAAAGCCTGTGGTGTCACTGGGGCTGGCAAATTTTCGGCTGTAATTACAAAGGATAAATTGTCGGATTTTGTCGTTGTTTGCGATGGGAGGAGTATATTTTCAGCCATGTGCACAATATCTACGATCGCACTTTCTGCGCCTATCTCCTCATCCCACCCATTTGGGGATGAATTCTGAGAAAATTTGAAATTTTCTCTTTCAGCAAATTCCTGCAATTCCGGTAAATCTATTTTTTGACTTGATTCCCGCAGTTGTCTGGCTAACATTCGCGAACTTTGCACCAGCAAGTATGCTGGATAAAGTAGAATTTGGGTAGTGTTAAGCGTTGCGGATGTAACTTGTCGCCAAGTGCGATCGCAATTTTCGGCAACTTGGCGGGACTGTTTGGATATAAATTTTAATAGTCGGCTTTGGTACGGGCCGCCGTAGTTATTTGAAGACATAATTTAATTTGAGGTTGATTCAACCTTGTTTCTGTCTAATTCTCAATCTTAGCGAAATATGAGTGCTTCTGTGTCATCTGCTAGCAATAATATTTCTGAAGTTGTCGAAAGGTTGCGTCGCCTCACCCTATGGGATGCGCAGTCTGGCTGGAGGTACTACGACTCAGACTTGGCTGTTGTCAATGGGGTAAATATTTGTAACTGGCCTGTTGCCGAACTTAACCATAAAGGACATATTGCTTGGCCTGCTGGTAAACAAGTTTTTTATTTGGGACAAAAATTTGTAGTTCCTCCCAATTTGTCAGCCTATCCTGTGACGGGGTTGCGCTTGCTGTTGAGCTTGACTTGGTGGGCAGACAATGTTCAGATTTTTGTGAATGGGGAGTTAGTTGGAGTCGGAGATTTATTTGATTGTGCGGTGCGACTTTTGTTAAGTCCCGCTGTCCTTCTGGGAGATGAATTTTTAGTAATTTTGCGTTTGGTGAGTCCAGGTCACGATTCGGGTGCTTTGGTGAAGTCAGTTTGTCTGTATGAAGCTGCTGATTCTGCTTGTTTTGACCCTGGTTTTGTGGCTGATGAATTGGAGATTTTGCAAAATTCCCTGTCTGGTAATTTCTCAAATTTAAATTTCCAATACTCCCCCACTAAAAATATAGTCCATGGTGGGTTGGTTGTCAAGGGGGAAATGCTAAAATCTCAAGTGGAATTGGCGGTGGGTTTGATTGATTGGTCTGTGGTGGGCGATCGACAAAAGTTCGATCGTTCGCTTTCTAGTTTAAGGCAAAACTTGCTCGGATTTTTGGGAGGTTTTCAGGATGGTTTAAAGGTTGAAACCGCAGAGGGCACAGAGGGCACAGAGGGAGGTGGAAGAGAGAGGGTTTTTGGGAGGGCAGAAAGTGATGAGAGTACATCTATATATATAGGAGAAAGTAGTGGAAAATCTTCTATATATAAAGGTAAAATTTATTTAGTTGGTCATGCTCATTTGGATTTGGCTTGGTTATGGCCTGTTGCGGAAACTTGGGAAGCGGCCCAACGGACTTTTGAGTCAGCATTGAAGTTACAATCGGAGTTTCCTAGTTTAATTTTCTGTCATTCAACTCCTGCACTTTATGCTTGGATAGAAGAGCATCGGCCTGATTTGTTTGCTGAGATTAAAAAACAGGTAGCTGCGGGATTTTGGGAAGTTGTTGGTGGGATGTGGGTGGAACCAGATTTAAACTTGATTTCGGCTGAATCCATGGTGAGACAAGTTGTTTATGGACAGCGTTACGCCCAAGAAAAGTTCGGGGAGTTAATGCGGGTAGTTTGGCTACCGGATACTTTTGGTTTTGGATGGCAATTACCTCAGATTTTGCGCGATGGTGGAGTTGATTATTTTGTGACGCAAAAGTTGCGTTGGAATGATACAACTGAGTTTCCCTATGGTGCATTTTGGTGGGAAGGTTTGGATGGTACTAAGATATTTAGCATGATGTCGGGTCCGATCGGTGAAAACATCGAATCTGTGAAAATGGCGAATCATCTTTTTGATTGGCAAATTAAAACGGGTTTGCAATCTGCTGTTTGGCTACCGGGAGTTGGCGACCACGGTGGCGGCCCGACTCGTGATATGTTGGAGGTTGCGAAACGCTGGGAATTGTCGCCTTTTTTTCCGAGGTTGGAGTTTGCGAAGGCTGTGGATTATTTGGCGTTGATTGAGAGTCAGTTTTCGCCGGAAGTGTCGGAGTCTCAAGCTGATGTTTCGATGCGAGACAATTCGGCTGCGGCTGAATCTGCTAATTTGGGTAAAGTTTTCCAGTCTCCAGTCGATGTTTCGATGGGAGACAATGCGGCAATTTTGAAACAGGGTGAAAGTGGCAATTCGGCTGTGGCTGAATCTGCTAATTTGGGTGAAACTTCCCTGTCTTCAGTCGATGTTTCGATGGGAGACAATGCGGCAATTTTGAAACAGGGTGAAAGTGGCAATTCGGCTGTGGCTGAATCTGCTAATTTGGGTGAAACTTCCCTGTCTCCAGTCGATGTTTCGATGGGGGAAAATCCGCCAATTTTGAAACAGCCTGAAATTGGCAATTCGGCTGTGGCTGAATCTGCTAATTTGGGTAAAGTTTCTCAGTCTCAAGCTGATGTTTCGATGCGAGACAATTCGGCTGCGGCTGAATCTGCTAATTTGGGTAAAGTTTTCCAGTCTCCAGTCGATGTTTCGATGGGAGACAATGCGGCAATTTTGAAACAGGGTGA